>NZ_BAAACY010000137.1:0-29420 GCF_039521925.1 Virgibacillus salarius
TGTCCGATTGGTTTAACTAACCATCCGTGGGGAAAAACAAAACCCCCACGGATGGAAGTTTCACTTTATCTTTACATATGAGATGATAAAGTATTCTATTTTTTTGCTTCATTGGCAGCAGCTAATTCTTATTTTGCGGAATAAATCTCTACATCCGCCTGCTGGTTTTCAAGCTTTTGTTTATTTTGTCTTTGCGCTTTTACTTTGTCCGTTATTTTTTTTGAAGTAGCAGATGCCGTTTGTTTTACATTTGTGAGTTTTCCCTTAGCTGAATTTCCAAATTTCTTGGTTATTACTACCGTATTATCTTTTGTATTTACCATCTGCTTTGAAATATCTTTACGAAGCTCTTTCCCTGTTTTAGGGGCTAATAGTAAGGATGTAATGGCACCAACAGCAGCACCTATTAATGTCCCTGATATAACTTGTTTTACATTGATCGATCTCTTCGTTTCAGTTTTTGCCATTCATTTTCTCCTCCTGTTAATATGATGTCACCGCGTAACAAAAGATAGGAGATGTTTTAATCTCACTCATACAAGCATGTGACTTTAGCTCATTATAAGTTCATTACCCCTAATCTATAAAAATAAAACGGTAAAATTAAATATATTTAAATTATACCCGATCATTTTAAATCATCTGAATATATACCAAAACCATTTATATTCATAGTAAAATAGATTTACAACTAATAAAAATAAAATCAGGAGGTAAATAGATGGAACAACGAATTACATCGGTATATATTATTTCTCCACAAACGAAAGCCATCTTATTAAAGGAACGATCCTACTTTCGTTCTATTATTTTGGAAGGAAATATGCAGAGAAGGTCTTTACATAAACCAGAACAGATAATTAACAATAGTTGTTTATTATATGGATCGACGTTAGACGGAAGAAGGAAGGCTGTGAAGCGTATATTAAAATCGTCTAGCAAACTCCCAGTTCCTATAATTCCAGAGAAGGGTGTTTACATGCTACCTACTGCCTCAATAAAAAATAAAAGCTGTGTTTGGTTGGCTTATCATCATATTGATACTTATGAAAAGTATCAAGATCAGACTTATATTAAATTTTTTGATGGCAATGACTTACTAATTAATATCTCGCATAATGTGTTTGATATGCAATATAAGCGAACTAGCCAATTAATCGTACATATGAATAGAGGGTTTTTATTCGACCAACGTAGTTTCCGAAATCGATATTTTAAATTTTAATACAGAAAAATAAGAGACGGACGCAAAAGAAACTAAGATTTAGTTGGATGGACAAGCTGGTAGCTCAGAATAGGGAACAATATGTTTCTTTTTTTTTACGTAAATTTACTTGTTTTGAAAACGCTTTTGTTGTTAAACTTATAAAGCGGTATAATGACTGACCGGTAAGTCAGGATTTTATTGAAACTATTCGTATAGTTATTACGTAAAACAGGTGGGTGACGAGATTGAATGAGAAAAAGATGAAGTTAATTGAAGCAGGAATGAAATTAATTGCTGAAAAGGGGTACTTTAACACTTCTATTCAAGAAATTGCGAATGAGGCTGGTGTATCAAAAGGTTCTTTTTACATATATTTTCCATCGAAAGAAGATTTCCTTACTACAGCTTTTCTAGATTTCCACCGCCATATTACTTTGGAAATGAAGGAAGCAAAGAGTAATGGAAAAACACCTAAAGAGAGTTTTGCAAATCAAATCACTGTTCTAATTGATTATATCTATAAGCATAAGGATTATATTATGATGTATTTTCGTGAAAATATATCAATTGGGCAAGATATGGATAACCAAATATGCAACTTAAAGATAGAGAATTTTAATTGGATGAAGGAAAATCTACGAGATATCTATGGTAATCAATTAGATGTAATGATTATTGATGCTGTTATACAAGTAGAAGGTCTCATTCATGGTTATTTAAAGTGGTTGGTAATAGATGATATTACAATTGATAAATATCGAGCAGGTATGTTTATCGTTAGACGGTTAGATGATTTAATTAAAGGAATGCTAGAAAATCAGGAAGAGCCGCTAGTCAAAGCCTCAGAAATACCTTCTGATTATCATAATGCAACGGAGTATGAGCGTTTTAAGCAACCTTTTCTAGCAGCATTAAGAAAGTTAGAGTCGAAAGTAGCTGAATTACCATTAAGTAGAGCTAAAGAGTCTCAACTCTATCAGGTGATACAGGCCATACAAAATGAGGCAGATAGTAATGAGCCACAAACTGTAGTTATTCAAGGGTTGTTAGCTCACTTTACTGGATATCCTGAATTGAATGAAGAAGTTAAACAAATTGCTACAGTGTTCGATGTTGAACTATTATGATGTGTTAAAGATAAGAGAGGAGTCGAATAGATGAAAAGATTAAGTATAGGTCTTGCGGGATTATTATTAATGGTTCTGCTAGCTGCATGTAATCAAGAAGAGGATAAGAAGCAAGGCGAAGAGAGAGTAACCCCAGTTGAGACGGAGGAAGCGACGGAAGGGGATATCGTTATCGCTAAGACAGTTTATGGACGAACACAACCATTGACATCAACTCCTATTATGGTTCAAAATCCTGGAGAAGTAGACACGTTGGAGGTTGAGAATGGGGACCAGGTCAATGAGGGCGATCTGATAGCCACTATAAAGACACCGGCAGGTAAACAAAATATTAGAGCTTCTCGAGATGGAGAAATTGCACAATTATCGTTAGGTAAAGGTGAGATTGTTTCAACGGAAAATCCATTAGCATTGATCGTTGATTTAGAAAAGATAAAGCTACAGTTTACGGTAACAAATGATATCCGTTCCTTATTAGATAAAGAAGACAAATTAACTACCATTATTGATGATAAAGAATATAAAGCAAAAGTTACTTCAATAGGAACAATGCCTGATGATACAGGTCTATATCCAATTGAAGCAACTATAGAGAATAAGGATAATGAATTATTGCCAGGAATGACTGGAAAATTGCATATTCCAGAAAAACGAATTGATTCCGCCGTTATCGTTCCTACAGAAGCAATTGCAGAGGAAAATGACGAGTCATTTGTTTATGTGATAAGAGATAATAAGGCTGTTCGTACTATAGTTTCGATTAAAGAATCACAATCAAATCAAACTGCTATTGAGGGTGACGTTAAAGCTGGGGATCAGATTGTTGTAAATGGTCAGCTGACATTAACTGATGGTAGTAAGGTCAATGTCGTGAAAGGGGAATAAATTTTGAAGCTTGTAAAAACATCAGTAAAACGTCCTGTCGGCGTTATCATGATTGTTCTGGCCATTCTTGCATTGGGAGCCGTCTCACTCCGTAGCTTAACGGTTGATTTATTTCCAAAAATAGATCTCCCAATTGCAGTGGTCGCAACCACTTATGATGATGCTGCACCACAGGAGGTAGAGAATTTAATAAGTAGACCAATCGAATCTGCAGTAAGTACTGTAGAAGGTATTGAAACAGTTCAATCGCAATCGCAGTCTGGCTCCTCACTTGTAATGCTAATGTTTAGCAATGGAACAGATTTAGATCAGGCATTGTTAGATGTGCGTGAAAGTGTGGATCAGGTTAAAGGGATGCTGCCAGATAGTGCAGGCGAACCAAATATTATGCGATTTAATCCAGATCAGATGCCTGTAATGTGGGTAGGACTGACTGGTCAGGATGCAGCAGCGTTAACAGAGGTTGCCGATGATCAAGTTGTGCCATTCTTTGAAAGACAAGGTGGAGTGGGCTCTGTTTCTGTTGAAGGTGGAAAGGAAAGAGAAATTCAATTAATCTTGGATGAATCCAAACTTCAACAGTATGGGGTAACGACACAATCTATTATTCAATCATTAAATAGTACGAATCAATCAGCCTCAGTTGGAACCGTTGAAAAAGGAAATAAGGATCTTCAACTCCGTATTACTGGCGAATTTTCATCAGTGGAAGATATTAAACAAACGATTGTTCAAACTGAAGCAGGTGCTACGATACACGTAGAAGACGTGGCTAAGGTTAAGGATGGTTTTAAAGAACAATCCAGCTTAACACTTGTAAATGGTAAACCATCAGTCGTTTTATCTGTTTTGAAAAAAACAGATAGCAATACGGTTGAAGTGGCTACAAATATCGAAGACAGTATCAAAGAAATAAAACAAGAATTACCATCTGATGTCAATTTAGATGTGATTATTGATACATCTGACTTTATTCAAATGTCTATTGATTCGGTAGTTCAAAACATATTAATCGGTGGGATTATCTCCATCTTTATCTTGTTGTTATTTTTAAAGAGTATTCGCGCTACAATTGTAATTGGTTTATCAATTCCAATTGCAATTATTACAACCTTTACGTTAATGTATTTCACTGGCGAGACGTTAAATATCCTAACACTAGGAGGGCTAGCATTAGGTTTAGGAATGATGGTGGATAGCTCCATCGTTATACTGGAGCATATTTACTCCTTCAGACAAAAAGGTTATAGTTTGAAGGATTCAGCAATAAAAGGTGCATCTGAACTGGCTCCTGCCGTTATTGCTTCTACAACAACTACCCTAGTAGTATTTCTACCTATTATTTATGTAGAAGGAATAGCATCAGATTTATTTACACCGCTTGCTTTAGCCGTCTCATTTTCGTTAATTACTTCGTTGGTTGTTGCGGTTACACTTGTTCCGATGCTTTCTTCAAAATTACTGAAAAAAGCAATCAAGGATGGAGGAAGACGATATTGGTTTGATCGTTTCTTAGATTGGATCAATGATCGTTATCGCAGTATCTTAAAATGGGTATTGGGTCATCGAAAAACGTCAGTATTTGTTACCATCCTAGCCATTGTTGGTAGCTTGGCGTTGACACCATTTATTGGAGCTGAATTTATTCCTTCTGCTGATCAAGGTCAGATGGAGGTTCGTATTGAAACAGCCTCTGGAAGCTCTTTGAAGCATACCGAAGAGGTTGTTGAAAAGGTGAATAAGGAATTAGAGGCATTTGATTCCGTCATTGAAACAAATTATGTAAGTGTCGGCGGAGGAGGCTTTGCCGGAGCTGGTGGCGGTGGTGCGAACCAGGCGACTTACACCATGCAGTTAATCCCTTCATCAGAGAGAGAGAAGACAACAAATGCTGTTGTCCAGGAAATGGACGAAGCACTTCAGGATATTCCTGGAGCTGAAATCACAGTAAGCTCAATGGATTCG
Organism: Virgibacillus salarius; assembly: GCF_039521925.1. Classification (NCBI taxonomy): domain Bacteria; kingdom Bacillati; phylum Bacillota; class Bacilli; order Caryophanales; family Bacillaceae; genus Virgibacillus; species Virgibacillus salarius. Next base: position 5,185 of record NZ_BAAACY010000137.1, read on the forward strand.
GGCATGAGTATGGGAGAACCTATTCAAATAAAATTAAAAGGTCCAGAGCATGAAGTGTTAACAGAACTTGCGGATCAAGTTGTCGATGAAATATCCACAGTAGATGGAATTTATAATCCAGAATCTGCTGCATCTGATGGTGTACCGCAGATGAATATTACCGTTGACAAAGATAAAGCAGCAATGTACGGTTTGACTCAGGAACAGGTTCTTGGCCAAGTGCAGCTACAATTTACGGGCCAAGTAGCTACAAAGTATCGGGAAGACGGTCAGGAAATGGATGTTAGCCTTATGTATCCAGAGGATCAGCGTAGTTCAATAGAAGATTTACATGATATGAAGATTCAAACAATGCAGGGATCAACCATATCACTTGATGAAGTAGCTGAATTTAAGCAAATGAGTGGACCTGTTAGCTTACTAAGAGAGAACCAGCAACCACAGATGAATGTTACGAGCCAGATAGTTGATAGAGACTTAGGAAGTATATCATCAGACGTAGAATCAGTACTTGCGAGCATGAATTTACCAGAAGGCTATAGCTATGAAATTGGTGGTCAGTCCCAAGACATGACAGATTCATTTACTGATTTAGCAATTGCGTTGGTCTTCTCGATTTTCCTTGTTTATGCAGTGATGGCTATACAATTTGAGAATTTCTTATTCCCATTAATTATTATGTTTGCAATGCCTGCAACTGTAATTGGGGTTATGCTCGGACTGTTTATCGCGGATATTCCTCTTAGTATTCCTGCTTTTATTGGAATAATCATGCTTGCCGGTATTGTTGTGAATAACTCGATTGTATTAGTTGATTATATAAATCTTTTACGCAAAAAAGGGAAAGATCGTTATGAAGCAATTTTAGAAGCAGGACCAAGCAGGCTACGTCCTATTGCTATGACAACATTAACAACGATTTTAGCAATGGTACCATTAGCGCTTGCTCTTGGTGAAGGTGCTGAAACACAGCAACCATTAGCGGTCACAATAATATTTGGGTTAGGCGTTTCAAGTATCTTTACACTACTATTAATTCCTGTAATCTACACACTGTTTGATGATTTAACAGCAAAAATTACAAGAAGAAATAAAAATACAGAAGAAGCTTAGGTGATAAGAAGCTGCTGAGATAAAGCGATAAAGCCCATTCTAAAGGTGAACAATACACTATCTTGGGAAAGATACGTAGACCTCCTTGGCAAGCGAAGTATATTTCCCAGCAGCTTCGTTAGGGACAAAAGAATTTTTAGCGATGTAAAACCGAAACTTTATCTGAAATAGTTAGATAAAGTTTCGGTTTTGGAAATAGATCATTCATTCATCGCTTAGTCAAATGCTTGCTTTCTGTGGGCACGTCTTCAACTATTTTACTTTTGTCCCAGCCACTTTCCTGATCAGTCAAGTATTAATATTTGTTAGTTTAATTATTTCCGGATTCAAAAACCTTGTGAATTTGGGCGTGCTTTTTTTCACTTCTCACTAATTTTAACCTGAGTACATCCGCAAAAAATGTATTTGATTAACTTTATTGAGAAGAATAGAAGAAGTAGAGGAGGATATCTTATGTCTTTATCCAGAATAATGAAATGGGTCACAGGGATATTTGAAGCACTACTTGGCTTTCCTATTCTTGGGGGCTTATATATTGTTTCAAATTTTTGGACACCCTTGTTTGTTATGTTAATACTTCATATCATTACATTATTTTTATCAAAAAGAGATGGTGCAGCTACAGCAGGTAGTATTTTAGGAATTATTACATCATGTATTGGGTGGATACCTATTGTCGGTATGCTAATGCATATCATTACTGCTATTGTACTAATAATTACTGGAACCATTTCAGACGAACAAAAACGTATAAATTAAAAAGACCAAGTAATTCGTATGTTATGCGAATTACTTGGTCTTTTTTTAGAAATTAGCATTTTGCTAAACTAGAATATTACGCTGACTTTTTTCTGAGAGATGATCAGCTATTCAGTAATTGGCCACCAATGGAATCCATCTTGTTCAAGTAAATCATTGGCAGCCTGTGGCCCCATTGAACCTGAAGGATAGTTTGGGAATTTAGGTTGTGATGCTGACCATGCTTGAAGTAAGGAGTCGATAAATGCCCATGAATAGGCTACTTCATCCCAATGTGTAAAGTTTGTTGTATCGCCGATGATACAATCATAAATTAGTTTTTCATAAGCTTCTGGTGTGTTTATTCCATCCACGCCATTATTGGTATAAGAAAGCTTAATAGGCTCAGCAATTGAGCCGATTCCAGCCTTTTTAGCGTTGAGATACAAAGTGATTCCTTCATTTGGTTGAATATTAATGACCAGTAAATTAGGATGCTTCTCTGCTTCATCCTTGTAATATAAATTCATTGGTATATCTTTAAACTCAACGACAATTTTAGTGGATTTTTCTTTCATGCGTTTGCCGGTTCGGATATAGAATGGTACTCCTGCCCAACGGTAGTTATCAATCATTACTTTTCCAGCAACGTATGTCTCTGTAGTAGATCCAGCTAACTCTTCTGTTTCTTCTCGATATCCCTTCACCACTTCGCCTTTTGAGGTTCCACTTCCATACTGTCCACGAACAAAGAATTCATCCACTTTGTCAGGATCAACGTGTCGTAATGCCCGTAATACCTTCACTTTTTCTGAACGAATTTCTTCTGGAGTTAATTTAATTGGTGGTTCCATTGCTAATAATGCTACCATTTGTAGCATATGGTTCTGTACCATGTCTCTTGTAGCACCTGAATGATCATAGTAGCGTGCTCTATCTTCAACACCAAGTTCTTCACTAGAAGTAACTTGGATATTGGAGATAAAGCGATTGTTCCATAAATGTTCAAATATCCCATTCGCAAAGCGAATAACTTCAATGTTTTGTACCATTTCTTTTCCTAGATAATGATCGATACGATAAATCTGATTTTCATTAAAAGCCACGCGAATTTGATTGTTTAACGCTTTTGCAGATTCTAGATCATGACCAAATGGTTTTTCAATAACAAGTCTTGTCCAGCCAGCACTATCCTTTAAGCCGTTTTGTTGAAGCTGATTGGCGATGGAACCAAAATATTCCGGTGCCATAGCTAAATAGAATATTCGATTGCCATCTGTTTGATAATTACCCTCCAGCTCTTCAAGTAATATTTTTAAATGGTCATAGGAAGACGTGTCAGTTACATCAAAGGAATGATAATAAAAATGAGATGAAAAAGCTTCTATATCTTCTGCGTTTAAAGAAGCATTTTGAATTGAATCTCTTACATTTTCCCTAAAAACTTCATTGGTCCATGGTCTACGAGCGAGACCAACTACTGCAAAATCTTCACCAATTTTTCCATTCTGATAAAGGCGATAAATGGAAGGGAATAATTTCCTCTTAGATAGGTCTCCTGTTGCTCCAAAAATCACAATTACTACGTTTGGTTTATCTATAGTATTCAAAATACCCTCTCCATTTTCTATTAACTAATTAGCCGATAGCCAAGTTATCCCGCATATAACTGGCAGTAAGCCCCCGACTCCAGGCGATAAACTGAAATAAATATGGATAAGTATGGGAACAACTGCCAGTAAATGTCCGATTGGTTCTACTATCAATCCGAAACCCACGGATTGAAGTTTCACTTTATCCCGCATATAACTGGCAGTAAGCCCCCGACTCCAGGCAATAAGCTGAAATAAATATGGATAAATATGGGGACAACTGCCAGTAAATGTCCGATTGGTTCAAAGGCCTTTAGGCCATACCCCCTGTGGTACTAACCATAAGTGGGGGATAAAACAGCCCCTCAACTGATTGAAGCTTCACTTATAAATCATTAACTTCCACTATCATATAAGTTAGAAATTAGAAAATCAACTATTCGAGACGGAACCAGCCCCAGGCTTTCTTAAAAATTTGATTAGCGACTTCAGAGAACATCAAGCCGATGGCAATAGCCCCGGCTAACAGCATCACTTTTGCTGAAAGTTGAACAGCGCTAAAATAATCATTTTCAACAAATTTTCGCATGGCATCATAAGCAATGCCTCCAGGCACGAGAGGGATTATTCCGGACACATTAAAAATAATTATTGGTGTCTTATATAATCTTGCACATAGATGACTTAATACAGCAACAAGCATGGAACCAAAGATAGTAGCAGGAACGGTATCCATTCCTTGATCAACCAAGATATAATAGACAATCCAGCCGAACATGCCGGCAAGTCCACACTGGATTAAAGCTTGTCTGGGGGCATTAAAAAGAATACCAAATCCACTAGCAGCGATGAAGCTGGTCATTAGTTGAGCAAAGAGCAAGTTTATCTCCTCCTAATCCTACATAAAGGCAAATACGACAGCAACACCAGCACCGATTGCAAAGGCTGTTAATATTGCTTCAACGCCTTTTGAAACACCGGCTACTAAATGACCTGCCATCAAATCACGTACTGCATTTGTTATGTGTAACCCAGGTACAAGAGGCATTACGGCCCCGATAATAATCTTATCCATTTGCATGCCGAAATTCAGCTCGATAGCTATAAGTGCGAGAATGGCAATGATAAAAGAAGCTAGAAATTCGGCAATAAATCTTATCTCCACTAGCTTTTCAAACCAGATCATGACAGCAAAGCCTCCTCCACCAGCAATAAAAGAAGGGATAAAATCACCCCATAATCCACCAAACATGATGGTGAAGCTACCGCTAACTAATGCAGCTGCTAGAATTTGCATCCAATATGGAAATGATTCACTGGCATGCTGAACGCCCTTTAGCAATAATAAAGCCTCTTTTACCTCAATAGATTGTTCGGCTATTTGTCGCGAAATACTGTTTACTTCAGTAATTTTATGGAGATCAGTTGAACGATTGGAGATTCTACGGAAATAGGTCGCTTCTCCTTCAGTAGAAAAATGAATACCTGTTGGTGTCGCATAGCTTTCCGCATTTTCTAATCCATAGGCAATTGCGATTCGATTCATTGTATCTTCCACTCGATAGGTTTCTGCACCACTCTCCAACATGATTTTTCCAGCAAGAATGCAGACTTTAGCTACAGAAGTAGGGTCATTGTTATTCATAGGGTTCCCCCTTTCATAAGCATGTTACTAATATGTAATGATAGGAACGATTCGTCCAGAAGATAGGATGTTCGGCTTATTGTATTTTTTCCACCCAATCTGGCGCTTGTAAGGAGCATAATATCTTTAATTCTTCCTGTCTTTTATCTAAATAAGAACTTATATTTAATAAGTCGTTGTCGACCATCGCTGGATGCGTCATAATTTCAATACTTGATGCTTCAAGTGATTGGATTTGTGAGAATAAATCAGGGGTTATTCCTTCTCCATAGAAGTCTAACCAGATTTGTTCTGTTAATAATATATCTTTCTCATCTTTTAAGGAGTCAGTAACACGAACAGGGACCTGATAATCCTTTGCTAACTTCATGATTAAAGGTTTAAGTGGCTCCCAACCATGTACATGATGATGACTATCAATATGATGTAAAGGAAGACCCGTATTCAAAAAAGCTTCTATTTGGGAGCGCCATTCTAACTCCAATTCCTGTAAATTGGGCGGATTCATTTGTCGAAAACGACTACTAAATCTAAACGTACCATCCTCGTTTACAAGATCAGATATCTTGGAGCTTAATGGTTTCCCCCAAGTTAATACCAGATGGATTCCTACTTTTAAAGTTGGATGTGCTTTCGCTTGTTCTACTGCATAGTCTACAGCCAGCCCATTCATCATTAACGTTGTAGAATCAACTACCCCCTGCAAATGGGACTGTATAATGCCATCTGTTACTCCTTTTGTTAGACCATAATCATCCGCATTAAATAAAACCTTCATAAATATTTTCCCCCTCCATATTATTAAACTTTTATTCAGCTTCAAATGGGTAGTTACGTTCAATGACAAAATTTGTTTTATCTCCTCTAAAGTAAGAGCGAGAATATTCTACCTTCTCCCCTTTTTCATTTTCTGCAACGGTTTCAATATAAAAGCATGGTGAACCAGGTTCACAGTTTAAATGTGAAGAGGAGCGCTCATCAGCAAGTGCGATTTCTACATGTTCCGTTGTTTTTGCTATGTGGACGTTGAAATCCTCTTTTAAAGCTCCATAAAGCGAGGTCTCGGCTTGTTCCTTTGTAATTCCTGGTGCAACATTCCACGGAATGTAGGCGATCTCATATTGAGTCGGCTCAGTATTCGCTTTACGAACCCGCTCCACCCTTTGAATGGGGTCATTTAACGTAACATCTAACGATTGTTCTAGATATTCATTTGCCGGTACAACTTGAATACTAATCAACGTGATTTCTGCTTTTTTCCCTTGAATGGCAATCTGGTCGCTATATCGTTTTACGGTTTGGGATAATGTCTGTTTTACTTTCTGATCGGCGACAAAAGTTCCTCTGCCTTGATGACGCTCTAAGTAACCCTCAACAGTTAATTGATTGAGAGCAGTTCGAATAGTTGTTCTACTCACGCCAAAACCCTTACATAATTCTAGCTCTGTAGGTATCTTTTCTCCTCTCTTATATTTATTAGCTTTAATTCGATTCAGTAGTTCCTCTTTTATATAGGCATGTAATGATTGGTTCTTTTCCATTCGTGCACTCCCTTATCTATTTGATCTTTTTATCATGTTCATGGGTTAAAAGGAAATTTTCAATTCGTTAAAATTACGTGAAACTAAAATTATCTGGTTATATGTTGTAAAAAGCAAAAGACCTTTTTGCAGGATAATACATGAAGTACTCGGTTAGGTAATGTAGATGATTGTCGATAGCCCGATAGTAATTGTATTGTCTACATGTATGCGTTATTAAAAATTCTTTTACTTGTAAATTTATTTAATTAAAGTGTACAAGATTACACATTTAATGACAATATTTTATAAATGTAATGACAATATAAAACAATTTTTTATTAATGTATGGACAATAAATAATTTGTATGATACATTTTTAGTGGAGAAACGGAATAGGTATAAGTAACCAATAGTTAAGGAAGAAGTTTAGAGTTTTTTGGATCATTCCAGAAGACGCTTAATTTTTCATTATAATTAAAAGCGTTTTCAAAATTCATCAAAGGAGTTTATACAAATGACAGTAAAACTTGTAGTAGTTGGTGGTGGATCGAGTTATACACCTGAGATTATTGAAGGGATAATTCGTCGCCATGATTCATTCCCTGTTACAGATATTGTTCTAGTTGATATTGAAGCTGGGAAGGAAAAACTCGAGATTATCGGTAATCTGGCACAACGCATGATAGAAAAATCCAATAAACCTATTAATCTATCGTGGACATTAGATCGTAGAGAAGCACTTAAACAAGCTGACTTTGTTTCAACACAGATAAGAGTAGGAGGTTTAGCTGCTCGTTCAAAGGATGAACGAATCCCATTAAGTCACGGATTTATTGGTCAGGAAACAAATGGGGCTGGAGGAATATTTAAGGCCTTTCGTACCATACCAGTATTATTGGATTTGGCAAAAGATGTTCATGAAATTTGTCCCAATGCGTGGATTATAAACTTTACAAATCCTGCTGGAATCGTTACAGAGGCATTATTGAAACATTCACCACATAAGAAGGTTATTGGTGTTTGTAATATTCCATACAATATGCGTCATTCAACAGCAGAAATATTGGATGCCGATCCAAATGACGTATTAATTGAATTTATTGGGATGAACCATTTTGTTTTCGGTAAGAAGGTATATGTCAATGGAATAGATCGTACCAAAGAAGTTTTGGAGAAGTTAAGCGGCGATTTAGATTACTCACCTGCAAACATTGTTAATTTAGGCTGGTCGAAGACATTCATTGAAGCAACTGGACTTCTTCCTAATCCATATCATCAGTATTATTTCCAAACGAAAGAGGTTTTGGAAAAAGATGTGAAAGCATTTAAGGAAAATGGTACTAGGGCTGAGGTTGTGCAAAATTTGGAAACATCTTTATTTAACATCTATAGTAATCCATCATTATATGAAAAACCTAAGGAACTAGAAGAACGTGGTGGTGCTTTTTACAGTGACGTCGCTTGCAGTTTGATGGACTCTATATATAACAACAAACAGGATGTTCAGACTGTAAATACGATTAATAATGGGGCTATTCCAGATCTGCCTGAAGATGCAGTTATTGAAGTAAACTGCATGATTACAAATAATGGTCCAAAACCGATTTCTGTAGGTGCATTGCCACATACAGTGAAAGGCCATATTTATCAAATGAAGGCATTTGAAGAGTTAGTGATTCGGGCAAGTATATCTGGAGATTACAACGATGCATATACAGCAATGGTTATGAATCCACTTCTTGCAAATGAAAAAGGTAGTAAGGTTGTGCTTGATGAGTTATTAGAAGCACATAAATCATATTTACCACAATTTAAATCAAGGGGGAATTAGAATGAATAAGTTCATTGAAATTGCTGGTCGTATTGGATCACAACGTCATCTAGTAGCAGTGCGTGATGGATTCGTTGCGATTATGCCTTTAATTATTGTTGGTTCATTAGCAATCCTGATTAATAACTTTCCGCCATTTGGAAGTTTCAATTTCGTAGAATGGATGAATGGTATTTTTGGAGACGGTAATTGGCAGGCAGTTGGGGGAAGTATTTGGAATGGAACCTTTGCTGTATTGGGACTTTTAGTTTCGTTTTCTATCGCTTATAATTTAGCTAAGTCCTATGATGTTGATGGCTTATCAGCAGGTCTAATATCTGCTGGGGGCTTCATTATGCTCGTCCCATGGACTGAGGATGGTGGCTTGAATGCAGCATGGTTGGGGACACAAGGGTTATTCGTCGGAATTATTCTTGCATTAGTATTAACGGAATTATTCAGAATCTTAATAAAATCAAAAATGACAATTAAAATGCCAGAAGGTGTTCCTGAAGGAGTAACTCGTTCTTTTAAAGCTTTAATTCCTGCAGTAATTATACTCATCATTCTTGGTTTCTTCCAAGCATTGATGAATGTATTTGCAGAGCAAAGCGTGTTTGAGGTTATTTTTAATGTTATTCAAGAACCATTACAGGGGTTAGGGAATACGCTGCCTGCAGCAATGGTTGTCTCATTCCTCAATCATTTACTATGGTTCTTTGGTTTACATGGTACGAATATTATTGGATCCGTTATTGAACCATTATATTTACCATTAATTGAACAAAATTTAGATCTATTTAAGAGTGGAATGTCCGCATTTGAAGTACCAAATATTGTAACAAAGCCATTCCTTGACTCATTCGTGTTCATGGGTGGATCTGGTACCACAATTGCCTTATTAATTGCTATCTTTATTGTCATCCGTAGAGAAAAGAATCACCCTTATCGTCAAGTGGCAAAGTTATCTGCACCAGCAGGGTTATTTAACATTAACGAGCCAGTAATATTTGGTTTGCCAATTGTTTTGAATCCTGCAATGTTAATTCCTTTTATTTTGATACCGGTTACGTTAACTGTTACGTCATATATAGCATTGGCGACTGGGCTAGTTCCAAGAACAGTGGCGATCTTGCCGTGGACAACGCCACCAATTTTAAGCGGTTACTTAGTAACTGGAGGAAGCTGGCGTGGAATTGCTTTACAGGTATTTAATTTAACGCTTGCTGTACTTATGTATATACCGTTTATAATGGCAGGAGTTAGAACACTAAGACAACGAAAAGAGGGTTAATACAATGGAAACAACAGAGGATGTTCAAATGTTATCTTTCCAAATTATTTTACATGCTGGAAATGCAAGGTCACATGCGATGGAAGCAATTTCTCATGCAAAGGCATACCAGTTCAACGAGGCACGTCAAAAGATTGAAGCGGCTGATAAAGAATTTAATGACGCACACCATATGCAAACAAAACTCTTACAGGAAGAAGCAGATGGAAAACAAACGGATTTATCCGTAATATTGATCCATGCGCAGGATCATCTAATGACGGCTATGACAGTGAAAGACTTAGCGGTTGAAATGATAGACATGTATGAGAAAATACAAACATTGGAGGGATAATAAAATGAAAATTATACTAGTTTGTTCAGCGGGGATGTCAACGTCTATGCTTGTTAAAAAAATGAAGCAGGCAGCTGAGGAGCGGAAGCTAGATGCAGAAATAAATGCAGTTGCTGAATCACAGTTAAAAAATGAATTAGATAATCTAGACGTTGTATTAATTGGTCCACAGGTTCGCTATTTAGAAAAGAAAATTAAAGAACAGGTTGAACCACATGGCATTGCCGTCGATGTAATCGATCAAATGGCATACGGCATGATACAAGGTGATAAAGTTTTAGATCAGGCAGTAGAGCTTGCAAAATAATTTCATACATGAAAGGAATAGCTGCCTGTTTTCTGAAACGATGGATTACAGCGCAGCTATTTTTTTATCGTCTAGGAAATAGTAAAATTTGCCAATGTGGAAAAGGCGCGTTTTGGGCCGCGTCCAGCCCCAGCCCCCAGAACTAGGCGACATTCATGTTGTTTGGTCGTATAGCGTTTTAAAGGGATTTATTAGTCTGTTAAAGGTGAGCTATCAGAGTTTTCTTATTTAGACCTTTACAATTTATACCAATCTTGTTAAGCTGTTTTTGTTAGAAAATTTAATAGGAAATGTTACAGCACTAGGGGAGCTATTTGGAATAGCTGAGAAAGACGTATTCGTTTTGACCCTCTGTACCCGAACAGGATAATGCCTGCGTGGGAAAGTGTGGTCACCAAGGCTACATAAATGTTGACTGCATTCACAAGGAATGCAGTTTTTAATTTAATGTATAGCAAATCGTTCTCTGTTTTGCAGGTAGTCAGTCTAGTTTTGATCTCGATAGCTCTTTCTATGTGCTGGAAGTCGATTTCTTATTGGGAGGCGATTTTCATGCATGAACAATGGGGATTTTTAGAAAATGTACCACATGATGCTTCCATTAATATGGCATTAGATGAAGCCTTGCTTCATTGGCATTATGAAGGGAAAATACCGCCGACATTACGGTTTTATCGATGGATGAAACCGACACTTTCGATTGGTCATTTTCAAAAAGTAGATGGAAAAATTGACTTAGAAGGTGTACAAAAACATCAATGTCAGTTTGTACGCAGAATGACAGGTGGAAGTGCGGTATTGCATGATGATGAATTAACATACAGTATTGTTATTTCTGAGGATCATCCTATGATAGCTTCTTCGATTCGCCAAGCTTATTATGATTTGTCGAAAGGAATTCTAAAAGGTTATCAAAACTTAGGAATAGAAGCAACCTACGCTGAATCATTTTCCAAGGAGAGAAGTAGTATTTGCTTCGAGCGGCCTGCTTTTTATGAAATGGTTGCAGATGGTAAAAAACTCTCAGGAAATGCACAAACTAGAAAAAAAGGGGTACTGCTTCAGCATGGATCGATACCGATAACCATGAACATTGATTTGCTATTCGATCTATTTTTATTTCCTTCAGACAAATTGAAAGAAAGAAAAAAACAAGGCTTTTGGAAAAAAGCAACAACAATTAATCAGTTAACAAATCAAGCGCATTCGTACGAAACAATTAAACCTGCTTTTATGGAGGGGTTCTCGAAAGGACTAAACATTAAGCTAGAGCCTTTTTCATTAACGAAAAGTCAATGGGATGAAGTATATAAACTTGCTGAAACAAACTATTCTGATGAGAACACGAGAAAAGGAGCGGTCACCCATGCCTAAAGATCAGACGTATATTCGAAAGCCTGAATGGTTAAAAACAAAGTTAAATACGAATAAATCATACAGAGGACTAAAAAAACTAATGCGTGATAATCGCTTAAACACTGTATGTGAAGAGGCACGTTGCCCGAATATTCATGAATGTTGGAGTGAAAGAAAAACAGCTACCTTTATGATTCTTGGAGATACATGTACACGAGGATGCCGTTTTTGTGCTGTAAAGACTGGACTGCCAAATGAACTGGATTGGGGAGAGCCAGAAAGAGTTGCGGATTCTGTTGTTGTAATGGGGCTTAGACATGTTGTTGTAACAGCAGTTGCTCGCGATGACTTAAATGATGGTGGTGCTGCCGTTTTTGCTGAAACTGTTCGAGCAGTACGAAGAAAAAATCCTGGCTGTACTATCGAAATTCTACCTTCTGATATGAAGGGTGACTATGATAGTCTGCATACACTTATGGATAGTGCTCCAGATATTTTTAACCATAATATTGAAACGGTAAGGAGATTAACAAAACGTGTACGTGCCAGAGCGATGTATGACCGTTCCTTGCAGCTACTTCAACGGGTAAAAGAAATTGCTCCAAACACACCAACAAAATCTAGTATTATGGTAGGTTTAGGAGAAGAAAAAGAGGAGATTATTCAAGCGATGGATGATCTGTTAGCACATCAGGTAGACATTGTAACAATTGGTCAATACTTACAACCAACTAAAAAACATTTAAATGTAGAGCGTTATTATCATCCTGATGAGTTTAAAGAGCTGAAGGAAATAGCTATTAATAAAGGCTTCAGGCATTGTGAGGCAGGTCCATTAGTTCGTTCTTCCTATCATGCAGATGAGCAAGTAACACAAGCTTCTGCACAGCGTCGAATTAATTATATGAAGGGCTATGAGAAACAGGAAAATAAGGAAGTCGACTTCACTTTTTAACTTCATCATGATACGTTATCATGAAACTTCTTATATCTGTTTTTCGTAATAAGAATAGTCAAGAGATTCAGACCTATGAAGTGAATAGAAATGGAGCGTATACAGATGAATGCTGTAACAATAAAGCAACTAGCAAAGCAATTTAGTTTGGAAGTATTGGCAGGAGAGGACCAATTGAACCGAACGATAACAAAAGCTAGAACGCATCGGCCTGGATTGGAGTTTATTGGATACTTTGATTTCTTTCCGATGGAACACGTTCAAGTATTGGGAAGAAAAGAAATTACCTACTTACATCAATTATCACATGAGGAGCGGCAGCTACGTATCGGTAACATCGTAAACTATCATCCACCTTGTTTTATTGTTACATCAAATCAAGAGGGATTAACGTATTTGACTAGATTTTGCAAGCAAGAAGGTATTCCATTATTACGTACGAAGGAAGCGACATCTACATTTATGGATAAATATGATGCTTATATGGTAAAGGCATTAGCTCCTGAGACTGCTGTTCACGGTGTATGTGTTAATATTTTTGGACTTGGTATATTGATTCGTGGTAAATCTGGAATTGGTAAAAGCGAGATTGCCCATGCCTTAATTGGTCGAGGACATCGGCTTGTAGCAGATGATATGGTTGTCTTAAAAAAATTAGGACCAGAAACATTACTCGGTACACATAATGGTACAAATAAGGAATTTCTTGCACTACGAAGCATTGGGCTCTTAAATGTGGTAAGACTGTATGGTAGAAAGGCATTTCAAGAGGAAACTCGTATTGCTCTTGATATTGAGCTGGCAGCGTGGCAAAAGAATGAGTTAAATAATGAATTAGAAGTAGCTACGGAAACTAGTGATTATATGGGGGTAACAATTCCTCGTATTGAAATACAGCTACAGCCTGGTCGTGATGTTGTCGGCTTAATTGAAGCGGCAGCAAATAATTGGTATTTACAGCAGCAAGGATATAGTGCTGCGGAAGAATTTATTCAACGTTTAGATTCTGATCGGACAGAAACAGAAGAGTAAAAATAGATAGAAGTCCTTCTATCATAGAAGGATCAAGAGACTGAGACAAAAGAATGAAGAAACAATCAAAAAACGAACGATAATTGGTTGAAATTAATTATTGTTCGTTTTTTGATCAAAATTATTAATTCAGCACCTGAAATAAGCGAGACTCCAGCGGGAACAGTACGCGTCCGCAGATCCACTTGGTAAGGTGTTTTTCTTTACCAAGTTAGCTAAGGCCGGCCTGCGGAAAGCGCGTATATTTTCACGGTGCGGCGATGATACTCCTATTGATAACATGATTATTCGTATTTTGAGTAAAGAAGGTGTGCTTATTCCAGAAAACCATTACACGTCATGTGTGGGAAGTAGCGATAGAACAGGTTCAAAGGAACTGGATTTATAATCAAAGTAAGTGGATGTATCCGAATGAGAAAAGAGAAGTGGAACGTAGCTACGCAGATTCAGAAGAACTGCATGGGCTGCGTTATTGTCGTTTCCTCGGAAAGCGAGTGGTATTCCGTTCGCCTACGAAAAAAGTCTTGTAGAAAACACAAAAGGTTCTCTACAAGCTAAACCTCCTACCATATCAAGGAGGTTTTATACGTTATGGAACCATTAAAAATAAAGAAATAACAGAAATAAGTGGGATGGCCATTGTTAACATTAGGCTGATCATCGAAAAGTTGTTTACAGCCGATTTGGAATTTTCCTCCACATCTACTTTTCTCTGCATAAAAATAAAGAAAGCAGCAAATAACATGAAAAACACAATAATTATTCCAGGGACATATAAAGTAGAAACATCAGAAACAGGGGCTAGTTTTGAAAAGCCGTATATAATGAGAATAATTGGAATGGCTTCGCTTATAGCTACACCTAACATCATATTTGTTTGTACTTTACCTTGCTGTCTAGGATCCTTTTTAAGCTTTTCAACGTTTATTTTAAATAGAATTAAAATGGGAAATACAGCGAATGCTGCTGCAGCGACAAACACATAGGGAATCACTGTCTCATCCTCCTTACCTCTAGTAAAAATGCTAAAACCAGCTTACCATGTACTATGAAGTTCCACAATAAGATTTGCTAAAAACTGCTATTATTCGATATAATTTAAGCTGGTCTTATCTGAATTGAAAATAATTATAATCCAGCTAGGAAAGTCATCTAGGATACTTAGGAGAATTCTATGTTTAATTACTTGGATTTATGGATTGCGTTTTTAATAGCACTCTTAACTGCTTTTTTACTTACATATCCAGTGAAAAAATTTGCTATGTTTATTGGAGCTGTCGACTTACCGAATCATCGTAAAATACATACGAAGGTGACACCTCGTTTAGGTGGACTTGCTATATTTTTAGGAACGATAGCTGGGATGATTTATTTACATCCTATGCATCCACATTTACCAGAAATTGCTGCAGGTGCTGTTGTAATCATTCTTACAGGTGCTTTAGATGATCGGTTCAGCATTCGACCAGTTGTAAAGCTGACGGGCCAGCTAATTGCTGCTACATTTCTCGTATCTGCTGGGCTGATTATAGAAAGACTGACATTGCCATTTTTCGGTACTGTGGAGTTAGGTTTTATTAGCGTTTTTGTCACTGTAGTCTGGGTGGTAGGTATTACAAATGCAATCAATTTAATTGATGGCTTAGATGGGCTGGCAACGGGAGTTACGACAATCGCATTGATCAGCATATTTATTATGGCATTAATTGATGCGCAAGTTCTTGTAGCTTACATATGTGTAGTGTTGATAGGCAGTAATCTTGGCTTTCTTTATCATAATTTCTATCCAGCAAAGATTTATATGGGAGATACGGGATCTAATTTTCTTGGATATATGATTGCCGTAGTGTCGATGCTTGGTTTATTTAAAAATATTGCTCTATTCAGCTTTATTATTCCAATTATCGTTCTAGCAGTGCCGATTTTTGATACGTTATTTGCTATTGTTCGAAGAGCATATAATAAAGAGAATATAATGATGGCAGATAATAAGCATATACATTATCAACTGCTACACGCAGGCTATAGCCATCGCAAAACAGTGCTAATAATTTACGCATTTAGTGCCTTGTTTGGTGCAATGGCAATTTTATTTTCCAATGCGAGTATTACCACAGCCTTTGTTATTACTTTTTTTGTACTTATTCTCCTGCATGTATTTGCAGAAATGGCGGGTATTGTAATGGGGGGAAAGCGCCCAATGCTTGACTTATTACAGAGGCTATTCAAGAAGAGAAAAGTAGATAAAGATAATACGTAAATCATAAGCTTTTGTTATTTAAGCAAAGTTTACTATAATGGGATAGAATAAAGATAGAAATTCTTTACTGACATATAGATTAGAAAGGAATGGCATATATATGCAAAAACAGCAAATTGGTGTAATTGGGTTAGCGGTTATGGGAAAAAATCTTGCGCTAAATATTGAAAGCCGTGGGTACTCTGTTGCCGTATACAATCGCTCTGTAGATAAAACAGAAGCATTTTTAGAAGATGAAGCAACAGGAAAAAATTTCATAGGTGCGAAGACAATAGAGGAATTTGTGAATTCCCTTGAAAAGCCAAGAAAAATCTTGCTAATGGTAAAAGCAGGACCTGCTACAGACGCAACTATCGAATCATTGAAGCCTTATTTAGAAAAAGGTGACATTTTAATTGATGGTGGAAATACACTGTATGAAGATACGATTCGCAGAAATAAGGCACTTGAAGAAACAGGTATTCATTTTATTGGAACAGGCGTATCTGGTGGCGAAGAAGGTGCGCTAAAAGGTCCATCTATTATGCCTGGTGGACAAAAGGAAGCCTATGAGCTTGTGGCACCAATTTTTGAGGCGATTTCTGCTAAGGTAGACGGAGCAGCTTGTACGACATACATTGGTCCAGATGGTGCCGGGCACTATGTGAAAATGGTTCATAATGGTATTGAATATGGTGATATGCAACTAATTTCCGAGGCTTATTACATATTGAAGCATGTACTAGGGCTTAATGCAGATGAGCTTCATGAGGTTTTCTCTGAATGGAATAAAGGTGAATTGGACAGTTATCTAATTGAGATTACAGCTGATATTTTTACAAAGAAAGATGAAGATACCGGCCAACCACTAGTTGATGTTATTCTCGACACTGCTGGACAAAAAGGAACTGGTAAATGGACAAGTAAGAATGCATTGGATTTAGGTGTTCCACTTCCATTGATTACCGAGTCAGTGTTTGCTCGCTTTATTTCAGCAATGAAAGATGAACGTGTAAAAGCAAGTAAACAATTGCAAGGTCCTGATGTACCATTTGCAGGTGATAAACAAGCACTAATTGAAGCTGTTCGAAAAGCACTATATATGAGTAAAATCTGCTCTTATGCACAAGGGTTTGCTCAAATGCGTGCCCAATCCGACGAAAATGATTGGGGTTTACGCTATGGTGATATCGCCATGATATGGAGAGGTGGTTGCATCATTCGTGCGCACTTCTTGCAAAAAATTAAAGAAGCTTATGATCGTGAACCACAACTAGCTAATTTAATGCTCGATCCTTATTTTAAAGAAATTGTCGAAGGCTACCAAGGAGCTTTACGAGAAGTCGTAGCTACAGCTGTTAAGCATGGTATTGCTGTACCAGCATTTTCAAGTGCAATAGCTTATTATGATAGCTATCGTTCTGCAGATTTACCAGCTAATCTCTTACAGGCACAACGAGATTACTTTGGTGCTCACACCTATCAGAGAAAAGATAAAGAGGGCGTCTTCCATACGAATTGGCTATAAATAGATTACCCATTACGGGAATTATAAAGGATGATCAGCTGTCCATCAAACATGACTAATTATCAGAAAGTCTCTATATCCTGTGGACGATGCTTAGCTTGTTTGAGAACAAAAGTCATTCAGCTTTTCCGAAAAATCAATATGCCACACGGAAACATCATTGATAATTTCTCCCACGGCATAAAAGTAAATAAGAAACAATAAAAAGAACTAAAATGATGTACGGCACCCCAAAAGTTAGAGTGAAATCTATCTTTTGGGGTGTTTCTTTATGGCTTATATATAGTTATCCATATAAATTAATGGTAGTAAGAGCATATCAAAAGGGTTATTTAGAATATGACATGTTGGCTAAGAAGTATGGAATAACAAGGAGTTCCCCATTTAAACGGCAAAAGAAGGGTGCATTTTTTCTCCGTGCAATGTACGGCTACCCAATCTTTCCTGCGGGAACAGCATGAGCCAGAAGCTTCATTTAGTAATGTTTTTTTCTTTACCAAGTTAGCTTGATAAGTGCCAACGTGAAGCGAGCCTATTTCAGGTTACGTCGTGGATTTCCTACTATATTAATAATACCGTACAAGTCTATCTACCATTTGAATGTAGAAAAAGTAATAGAAACATGACAAAATATTGGAGGTTTATGTTGTTTTTCGTCGAATTACCAAGAATTTCTATAACTTTAACACTAGGACTTTTGATACTGGCTTAATATTCGGAAATTTACTATGATTGTTAATATCTGAATATTAAGTCTTAGTTTATTCAGAGGAAGGAGGCTAGAGTCACGATTCTAGTAAACTACCAAATTAATAAGGGGGAGAATGTATGAAGGGGAAACCAATGCTAAAAAGGTCTTTTATCATCTTATTTGTGCTATTACTCGCATTCAGTAACTTTTCCACAGCTAGTGCAATGGGCCAATTATCTGGACAAACCAAGAAAAAAGCTGATTTAACATCAGAGAAATTGACAGAAACAGAAAATCCAGATAAAGAAGTACGTGTTATCGTTGAAGTGAAAGATAAGCCAGCTATTGAAGTGGCTACAAAAAAAGGCATAAAATTTAATAGTCTTGCAGAAAGTGAGAAAAAGAAACTGGAGATAGATGCCAAAGCAAAGCAAAAAACGATTAAATCAGAAATGAAGCAACAAAAAGTGGAAGCAAAATACTTACAAGAATTTACAACTGTCGTTAATGGCTTTAGTGCAGAGGTAAAACAGGGCGACCTCAAAAAAATAAAGGACATACCAAATGTAAAGAAGGTGCACGTAGTTAATGAGTATGAACGCCCAATTGCTAAGCCTGAAATGAAATACAGTAAAGAATTAGTAGAAGCCCAACAGGCTTGGAGGGATTATGGCTATAAAGGAGAAGGAATGGTTGTCGGTATCATTGATACGGGCATCGATTCTACTCATCAAGATATGGTTTTATCAGATGCAGACACGGCTGCATTAACCGAAGAGGCAGTCAATGAAACCATTGATGAGGAAGGGTTACCTGGGAATTTTTATACCGATAAGGTTCCTTATGGCTATAACTATATGGATGAAAATGATGAAATTCGTGAGATACATGCAGAAGCAAATTATCACGGTATGCACGTTGCTGGTACAGTAGGTGCCAATGGTGATGAAGAAAATGGTGGGGTGCTAGGAATTGCACCAGAAGCTCAGTTGTTAGCCTTAAAAGTATTCGGAAATGACCCAGAAATGCAATATACGTATGGTGATGTTTATGTGAAGGCGATTGATGATGCCATTAAATTAGGGGTAGACGCATTAAATATGAGCCTTGGGTCTACAGCAGGTTATGTTGATCCAGACTCACCAGAACAGCAAGCAGTTGCTCGTGCGGTAGATAATGGCGTATTAATGTCAATTTCTGCTGGGAACTCTGCTTTATTTGCCGATGGATATTTTTACCCGTATGCATCTAATCCTGATTATGGTTTAGTAGGATCACCTGGTGTTTCTTATGAATCTTTACAAGTTGCTTCCTATGAAAACACGTTTATGGAAGTAGACCAATTAGGTTATACCATTGATGGAGAAGCAGGCTCTGCAGCATTTTTGTCAGCTGGTCAGACAAGCCCGCCTGAGGATGGATCATCGTTTGAACTAGTTGATGCAGGACTAGGATATCCGGAAGACTTTGAAGGAAAAGATCTCTCAGGTAAATATGCACTCATTCAACGTGGAGAGCTTGCATTTACCGAAAAAGCATTAAATGCGCAAGAAGCAGGGGCTACTGGTGTTATTATTTATAATAATACAGACGGTGTTGTGAATATGGCTTCAGAGGCATCCATTACGATTCCACAATTATTTATGTTGAAAAGTGATGGGGATCAACTTGCAGAAGCATTAGCAAATGGACAAGCTGTTTCAGTAGAATTCTCAGGAGAAACAACGACGATAGATAATCCAGATGCTGGGAAAATGAGTGCTTTTTCTTCCTGGGGTCTTACGCCGAATCTCGATTTTAAACCGGAAATTACAGCACCAGGTGGACAAATTTATTCTACATTAAATGATAATGAGTACGGATTAATGAGCGGAACTTCCATGGCTGCTCCTCATGTATCTGGTGGAAGTGCATTAGTTCTGCAACGTGTGGATGAGGAATTTGGTTATGAGCAAGCAGATCGTGTTAATCTCGCAAAAAATTTAATGATGAATACATCTGATCAAGTATATTTTGAAGAAGAACCTGTATCACCACGTCGACAAGGTTCAGGATTAATGCAACTCCATGCAGCATTATCAACACCAGTAGTTGTAACAGAAGCAGAAACCAATGAAGCTAAAGTTGCTTTAAAAGAAATTTCTGGTGATCAAGTATCATTTGAACTTACTGCACAAAACTTCAGTGATGAAGCGGTAACCTATGATGTTGAGTCAAATGTACAAACGGATACACCAGTTGATGGAGGTGGTGTGATTGTCACTGCACCAAATATGTTCCCATCAAATGATTTAGGTGACTTAGCAACAATTAATGGAGATCAAGACGCTACCATAGAAGTGCCAGCAAATGATTCAACAACCTTTACAGTAACTATTGATGTGAGTTCGGTAGATGATTCACTTGCAGAAATATTTACGAATGGATATTGGTTAGAAGGATTTGTTACGTTAACGGATCCAACAGATACGAACCCTGAATTAACTGTCCCATATGTAGGGTTCAAAGGTGAGTGGGATAATGCACCTATTTTTGATGAGCCTGTATGGGATGATGATTCCTTTTATGAAATGACTTCTGTCGTTACATCATTAGGTAAAGATGACTCAGGAGAAATGCAATATGGCTACCTTGGTGAAGATTTAGCTACAGGTGAAGTAGATCCTGAAAAGATTGCTTTCTCACCAAATGGTGATGGCGTGCAGGATGATGCATTAATGATGCTATCTTTCTTAAGGAA
Source organism: Virgibacillus salarius (assembly GCF_039521925.1). Taxonomy (NCBI): domain Bacteria; kingdom Bacillati; phylum Bacillota; class Bacilli; order Caryophanales; family Bacillaceae; genus Virgibacillus; species Virgibacillus salarius. The sequence goes on from NZ_BAAACY010000137.1 coordinate 26,082, forward strand.
CGCAAAAGATGCAAAATTCACGGTCTTAGATGAGGATGGCAAAAAAGTACGTACCATTAGATTAGAATCAGAATTAGTGAAAAACTATTATGATTCAGGTGCAGGTCCTTATTACTCTATTTCTGCTGATCGTGCATGGGATGGGAAAATAAAAGGAAAACCAGCTCCTGAGGGTAACTATTATCTACAAGCAGAGGGAGTCATTGATTATGAGGGTGCGGAATGGCAAACACTAAGACTTCCAGTAATATTAGATACTACTGCTCCAGAGGTAGAGGCATCTTATAGCTTTGATGAAGAGCTTCTCACCGTACATGCAGAAGATACGGAAGGTGGAAGTGGCGTAGCTTATTGGGATGTTCTTGTAAACGGAGAATCTGTATTGGAAGAACCATATGTAAATGGTGAAACAGAACATACGTTGACGGATGTAGATGAAGATGCAACGATTACAGTCGTAACGGCTGACTATGCAGGTAATGAAGTAGAAGCGGAAGCAGAAATGATAGAACCTGATAAAACGGTTCCTGATCTTCACTTATTAACTCCAGAAATGAATAGTGCTGATGCAGATAAAGAAGTCGTATTCTCTGGGTATGTTACGGATGAGTCTGGTGTAAAAGAAGTAACCATTGACGGGGAAAAAGCAGAGCTTGTTTACAACGAGGAAGAAGAACGTTACGATTTTTCAATGCCGGTATCTCATAAGAAAGATGGTTACTATTTTAAGCATATTAAGGCAGTAGATAATGTTGGAAATGAAACGGAAATAGGTAGAAGATACTTTGTTGATTCTTCGAAAGCAAAGTTAAAAATAAAAGGCAAAAAGAAAACGAAAGAAGATCATATTACATTAACTGCAAAAGTGAAAGATAATTTCGATGACATTAATTTATATGTTGATGGAGATCATGTTTATACACATGAACTATCTAAACCATACGGTAAGAAGAAATTTAATGAAGAGATTGAGGTAGAATTAGATTTAGAAGATGGAGAAAATGTCTTCGAGTTTAAAGTAGTTGATCTAGCAGGACATGAAACGGTTGAAACCTATACGGTAACTAAACGGACTGGAGATACAGATAGTGTGAAGGATAGCTTATTTGGACATCTCTTCGATAAACTGTGGTCCATATTCGGTAATTTTTGGGAAATCTTTGGTTAAACAATCACTAACTGATGCGTAAGGGAATGACAAACAATCGGGTTCTAATAATTCTAGAATCCGATTGTTTATTTTTATTCGTAAAAAGCCCCACTTCAAGTTTTCTTAAGAAATTAACCCACATATAACTGGCAGTAATGCTCCCCTAATGATTGAAGTTTCACTTTATAAAGTGTAAGTGACCCATCAAAGCTTGTGTGGTGAGCTGACTTGAAAACCACCTTTTACGCTCTTTCAAAGGTATAACAACTACCGTCGTTGAATTGAACCTATAGGAGAGCGTGGATCGATAGAAGCGTGGGGGCTTTAGAGAGGAATGAAGGGAAAAGGAACTAATGAAAGTTTGACATTGTATCGTGGTAGCGTATTCGAATCCAATAGTATCCTGTTATAATAGAAGAAAAGAATTTATGTAAAGGACGTTAAGTAATGAAATGGAAACCGGACCGCATGGCAAAAAAGCCTATTTATAAACAAATTGCTGATTATATTGAGAGTGGAATAGATGACGGAACGTTTCTGGCTGATAAGCCTTTGCCATCTGAGCGCACACTGGCAAACGATTTACAGGTAAATAGAAGTACGATAGTGGCGGCTTATGATGAATTGCAAGCAAACGGTTTGATAGAAAGAAAAAAAGGTAGCGGGACGACAATTAGTAGAGATATATGGGGAATGGAAAAGAAAAGGATTCCAAATTGGAACAGATATATAGAAGCCGGCTCCTTTCTACAAAACCTTCCTATAACACAACGACTTCGGGAGGAGATGACGGAAGAGGATATAATTAATTTAGCCAGTGGTGAGTTATCTGAAGGCTTATTTCCAACAACTACGTTAAAGGAAATCGCTGGTTCAGGGGAATTTCCAGAAACGCTTGGGTATGATCATCCATTAGGTAATGAGAAATTAAGAGAGACAATTGCCGCACATGTGAAAGAATATAAAGCAATTAATACTAATCCTTCTTCTATTTTAATTACCTCAGGTGCACAGCAAGCATTGCATCTTGTTGTTCAATGTCTGTTAAAGGCAGGTGATACTGTGGCTATCGAGGATCCTTCATATAGTTACCATTTACCAGTTTTTCAAACAGCTGGAGTTAAAACATTACCGCTACCTGTTGGGAAGCATGGGATTAATCCAGATGATTTAGTTTCATTACTAAAGGTACACAAGATAAGAATGATTTTTTTAAATCCTATCTTTCAGAACCCTACAGGAACAATATTGAACTACAGCGGTCGGCAAAGAGTTATTGACATCTCTGCTAAATTTGGAATTCCAATTATTGAAGATGATCCTTACAGCTTAACGTCATTTAATGGGGAGAAAATGAGTACATTAAAATCAATGGATCTCAATGGGAATGTGCTTTACATTAGTTCCTTGTCTAAAATAGTTGCCTCTGGTTTACGAATTGGTTGGATTATTGGACCAAGAGCTGTTATTGAAAGATTGTCAGATGCTAAGCAACAGCTTGATTTTGGTCATAGTGCATTTTCTCAAAGGATCGCGGATAAATTCCTCCAGCCTGTTTATTTCAATCCTCATATGAAGCGCTTAAGGCGGCAATTAGCTAATAGGAGAGACCAGATCATATCCAGTTTGCAATTTCATATAGGTGATTATGTTACTTTTTATGCTCCTGAGGGGGGAATTCATTTGTGGTGTAGAATTCCTCCCAAAATTAATGAGATGCACTTACTTGAAGAAGCGATTCGAAGTGGGGTTATTTATTTGCCAGGTAGCGCCTTGGGCACACGAAGTACGTATATTCGCTTTACATTTGCGAAAGAAGATGAAGCACGAATCGATCAAGGTATTAAACGATTTTCTGAAGCGCTAAAACATTTCTTATAGTATAGGAAATTATAAAATTTGAGCCTATGTATAATTATAGGGCGTGTTGAGTCGTGTCCAGCTCCAGCACCCAGAAGCTTAGCGACTTTACGTATCGCCCTGCGATAAGTCATCATGGGCTTGCAAGCGCACCGTGATTCCTTTATCTCCGTTGACTCGCTCCAGTCGCTACATTTCTAATCGGGTGCTTGCGCCTTTGTTCTAAGTTAAGAAAGTATAAAATCAGTGCAATGACTGTGTTAAGCCAAGTAGTTATTTTGAAATGTTTGATGTATATTGGCAATGCTCCGACTAATTACTTCGCTTTC
>NZ_BAAACY010000138.1:0-26224 GCF_039521925.1 Virgibacillus salarius
ATTTATAATGTCAGAATAACGAATAACTTTTTGGTTTTTAAAATATCCTGCTTAACTTGACGGCTATGGGCCGTTCCCGTGGAAAGCGCGTATATTTTCACGGTACGGCGATGATACTCCTATTGATAATATAATTATTCGTATTTTAAGTAAAGAAGTTGTGTTTTTGCCCCAGCCTCTACTTAAACCTTGGAATTTCTATTATCTGAAATTCATCCAATTATAGGATCTGTCTTTATATCGAGAAAAAGGGATGAAAATGGCCAACTTCCCATGTTCATGGGTTTTACATTCGCTTTTGCATTATTTATCTGATTACTCATTTGGTGAAAAAAGAATACACATGTTACTAAAAAGATGAAAGAAAATTCCTCTGACAAAATCAAAGGAAAATTTGATGATTCGCTCTAAAAAATAGCTTTTAAAAAAATTTCGTGACTTTCACGTGACATTTTTAACTAAAATCTATTTTCTGGAGCTTTGAAAAGCTTATGTACCGATCTTAATAATCGTTTGCCCATATCATATCAATATGCCAAATTCCATCCTCAAGATATGGTGACGATATTTGTTTAAACTCAAATGATTCATAAAATGCTTGTAAATAAAGCTGAGCTTGAATTTTAATTATTTTCGTTTTTTCTTCTTCTAAAGCTCCAATTATATACTCCATTAGCTTATTACCATATCCTTTTCCACGATATGCTTCAACGACCAGAACCCGCCCAATGGATGTCTCAGCATATTTACTTCCCGCTGGCAAAACCCGAGCATAAGCAATAACCTTTCCTTCGTCTGTTTTTAAGCAATAATGAACGCAGTGTTGATCATAATTATCCAACTCTGGATAAGCACAAGCTTGCTCTACAACAAATATATCCGTTCTCGCTTTCAAGATTTGATAAAGCTCGTCGTTAGTTAGTTCATGGAACGTACGCTTTAGCCAATACATACTAGTTCCTCCTCATCATGCAGACATTTGGTTGATATTATTTTACACAAAATAGAGTGATACTTCATGCAGAAATGTGTTTTTACAGTTTAGTCAGTTAGAAAATCACTTCGTAATTCCATTTTATATGGGGTATTTTAAAAGAGGATATTGAATGGTTGCTGTCGAATGAGATGAATAAAGAAAAAGATGAAGGGAGAAGTCAATTTGAATACAAAAGATATGAATATTGGGTTTATTGGTATTGGTGTAATGGGAAAAAGCATGGCGCTTAATCTAATTCAAGCGGGATATAATCTTTCCATCTATACCAGAACCAAATCGAAGGCTGAGCAATTACTAAAAGCTGGTGCAACTTGGCAAGATTCACCCGCATTACTAGCTCAATCATCCGACATCATTATTACGATGGTAGGGTATCCTAAAGATGTTGAGGCTATTTACTTTGGAAAAGAAGGCATTTTAAATTATATATCAAAAGGCACTTACTTGATTGACATGACAACTTCAAAGCCTTCTTTAGCAGTAAAAATAGCCGAAGAAGCTAGGGAAAAAGACTGCCATGCATTAGATGCTCCTGTTTCAGGCGGTGATATTGGAGCAAAAAATGGGAAGCTTGCTATTATGATTGGCGGTGAAACAGAGGCATTTGATAAAGTATTTGAACTTTTCCAGGTTATGGGCGAAAATATAGTTCTCCAAGGAAAAGCTGGTGCTGGACAACATACCAAGCTTGCCAATCAAATCACAATAGCTTCAAATATGATTGGCGTATGTGAAGCAGTCGCATACACAAAAAAAGCTGGTCTTGATCCAATGAGGGTTCTTACTAGTATAACTACTGGTGCAGCCGGTAGCTGGTCTTTGTCTAACCTAGCACCACGTATGATAAAAGAGGATTATTCTCCTGGATTCTTTGTAAAACATTTTATTAAAGACATGAAGATTGCCTTAGAAACCGCAGAAGAAATTGGACTTAAAACGCATGGGTTGAAGCTATCACTCCAACTATACGAGGAGATAGAGGAAAAAGGTGAAGCCGATAGTGGAACACAGGCACTAATTAAACTATTTGAATAAGCAACCGAATAGTAAGGATAGGATACTGAAATGGCTCCTGAAATATCCGTAGACTCTTTGAAAAAGATGAGCGCTTTTCTGCGTGCGCTGTATTGCTGGCGAAGCCTTCCTTCTTCTAAGGGAGGGAAGGCTTCGATGAAGTCTCAGAGTACGGTCAACTTTAGGAGGCTTACCAGCCTCCTAAAGAAAGCAGCATAAATTTCCTGAACAGCTTCGTTACATGAACCATCATTTCTTGTTCGATTTTCTACTTGGATTAAAACGCGCTTTCCTCCACCTCTTCTTGCAAATTACTTTAATGGAGGAGATATGTTTTTCAGAAATTTTCATTATCCTTTTTAATCATAATTTTATGATCTATCGTTTTTTAATTTATTTGCCTCCTATTGAACGATAAAGCCAAGGTCATCATTGCCAAATAACTGCAGAACTTGAAGTACTGTGTCTGTGGAGATCTCCTGTTCATCTTCTTTCGGTACAGTTAATGAAAGAGCATCTGCTAATGCTTCATTCTCCCATTGATCAGGATATGCCTGCCTATACAATGCGGTTGGGCTTAGATTATGATTGACACACCATTGTGCATAAATAAGTATCATCATCTGTTCATCTTGCTGATATCGTTTGACAACTTTATTTTCTTTATCTCTATGCTCCATTATTCACCAACATTTCTCATTAAAAATATCCAGGAAAATGACAATGCCTGTTTTAACTCAAGTGGTAAGTCATTATAATGGGCTTTGTTTACCCCTTGTTTATAGACTCCATATCCATCCATATATTGCAAGCCTTTCTCTTCACAAAGTTTCTGAAACTCCCAAGGCATCATCGTATTACAAATGGATTTTTGATTATGTAATCGCGGAAAGCTATTTAATCTGGGACCTGCTGTAGGTCCTAAAATCCCAACACATAGGAATCCATCCTCCCGCACAACACGTTTTAATTCGTCTAATGCCTTGTCTGGATTTTCTGTCCACTCTAATACATTGATTGCCATAATACCATCCATAGCGGAATCATCAAATGGCAATTGATTTATGTCTCCATGAATGAATGTAATTTCATCGGGAAGCTGTGATTGAGCATAGTCGATCATTTTTTTGGATAAATCCATTCCTGTAACTCGGTACCCTTCTTTGTAAAGCTTATATGCCCCATATCCATCACCGCAACCAATATCTAATAGTTGTTGGCAATTTGGTTTACTGTGCTTTTTGATAAAAGGTACGATTTGATGACGACTGCCTGATTCCCACATATTCTTGCTACGCTTATTCCAAAAATCTGCCTGATCATCCCACAGAACTGCCGCTTCCTTACTCCAATCAAAGCGTTTCATCCGCTCTCTCCTTTTGATCCAATTATAGATATTTGTAGCATAAAAGCGCAAGCGCCCGATTAGAAACGTAGGGCGATTCGTGAAGTCGCCTCGTTTCTGGGCGCTGGAACTGGACGCGGCTCAACACGCCCAAATTTATCCACAGGTCAAATTTTATAATTTTCTAGCCTATAAAAAAGGGTTTACCTCACGGAATGAGATAAACCCTTTATTTCATCTATTATAGACGAGTAACGTTAGCTGCTTGTGGTCCGCGGTTACCTTCTACGATTTCAAATTCAACGTCTTGACCTTCTTCAAGTGTTTTGAAACCTTCTGCTTGGATAGCAGAGAAATGAACGAATACATCGTCGCCATCTTCACGCTCGATGAAACCGAAGCCTTTTTCAGCGTTGAACCATTTTACTTTACCAGTCATTAAAATGACCTCCTTATACAAATATCGTGCAAAGTAATTGAATCATAAATACTTTTACACCTACTTTGATAAAGAGATCGTAAAGTATTATTCAAACTTCAATTTCCTTTTGCACCTTTAACTTTACCTTGTTATGAGTTAAAATGCAAGTGGATACCTTGATATTTGCAACATTTTTTTCACAATTAGGCTATTTCATATCCAAATTGTGTCAGAAGCATGATAATTAGCCAGGTCACTAGTCAATTTCACCTAACATAATTGCACTATACGATAACATCGTAGCCTTGTTCTTCAATTACCTCTTGCATATCAGCTATAGAAACCTTTGTGTCATCATAGGTTATATCGACTTTCCCAGTATTTAGATGCACCTCTACCGTTGTAACACCCGTTAAATTTTCTAGTGCACCTTTTACAGACTGCTCGCAATGACCACAGCTCATTCCTTTTACGTCGATTGTTGTTTGCATTATAAATAAATCTCCTTTCATTGTTTAGATAACTATTATTTATCCGTAGTAAAACCCCAACTGATTGAAGTATTACTTTATCTTGGATACCTACTATTCTTACTTTATAACTTAACTCGTTTTAAACGAAGTGAATTAGAAACGACACTTACAGAACTAAATGCCATAGCAGCTCCAGCAATCCAGGGTGCTAATAATCCCATTGCTGCTATCGGAATTCCAGCACTATTATAGGCAAAAGCCCAGAACAGGTTTTGCCTGATATTCTTAATCGTCGCTTGGCTAATTTTAATTGCTTTTGGAATGAGAAGCAGTTCTCCGCCCAAAATCGTTACATCTGCTGCCTCAATGGCCACCTCGGTGCCTGTTCCAATCGCAATTCCTATATCTGCAATAGCAAGTGCAGGCGCATCGTTAATACCATCTCCTACCATTGCAACTTTTCTTTTATCCTCTTGGATCATCTTCACCTTAGCTGCTTTTTCTTTAGGTAGGACTTCAGCAATTACTTGGTCAATTCCAGCTTGATCTGCAATTGCCTTAGCCGTTCTTTCATTATCTCCTGTCAACATAACGACTTCCAACCCTTGATCTTTTAACTGTTTGATTGCCTGTAATGCAGTATCCTTTATCGTATCGGCAACGGAGATAATGCCTTGATACTCCTTATCTACGGCAATCAACATTGCTGTTTTTCCATGCTCTTCAAATGTGTGAAGCTGCATTTCGACATCAGTTGAATAGTTAATATCATTCTCCTTCATTAATAGTCTGGTACCAACAAGTACCTGATTACCATCTATCTGTGCAGCTATACCTCGACCGGGTATAGCATTGAAGCTTTCTACATCCAGCATATCTAATCCTTTTTCCGTTGCATAAGCTACAATAGCTTCTGCCAAGGGATGCTCTGAACCTTTTTCTGCACTTGCAACCAATTGTAATACACGCTCATCGCTAGTAAAATCTGTTACTTCTGGTTTCCCTTTAGTAATCGTTCCGGTTTTATCAAAAATAATTGTATCTAGCTTATGCGTTCGCTCAAGGTGTTCCCCACCCTTAAACAATATCCCATGTTCCGCTGCTTTTCCTGTGCCTACCATAATGGACGTAGGTGTAGCTAAACCCAGTGCACATGGACAAGCGATAACAAGTACTGCAATAGCAGCAACTAACGCTGGCTCCAGTTCACCAGGTACAACAAACAAGATCCAGGCTAAAAAGGTAAGCAAGGCAATTCCAACAACAATTGGCACAAAGTAACCTGAGATGATATCAGCTAATCGTTGAATCGGTGCTTTAGACCCTTGTGCATCCTCTACAGCCCTAATAATAGAAGCTAGTGCAGTCTCTTTCCCTACATTTGTTGCCTTCATTTCAAATGTGCCATTTTTATTTATGGTTGCACCAATCACTGTTGAGTCACGATCTTTTTCAACTGGAAGTGATTCTCCGGTAAGCATCGATTCATCCACAGATGTTCTTCCACGCATAATAACACCGTCTACGGGTATTTTTTCACCTGGTTTAACGATTAATCGATCCCCTTGAATTACTTCCTCTATCGGTACCATCATTTCAGTGCCATTTCTAACCACTCTTGCTTGTTTTGCTTGAAGATTTAATAATTTAGAAATTGCCATTGTTGTTCTACTTTTGGCCTTTGTTTCTAAATATTTCCCAAACAAGATTAACGTAATTAAGATCGCACTCGTTTCAAAATAAAGATGAGGCATATAATTTTGATCGACCATTGCTTTCATTACCTCATAAAGACTATAAAAATATGCAGCGCTTGTGCCTAAAGCGACAAGTACATCCATATTTGCAGATCTATTACGAAGATTTTTATATGCTCCAGCATAAAACTGCCAACCAATTATAAACTGAACAGGTGTTGCTAAGGCAAATTGAAACCACGGATTCATAAAGATAGCTGGCAACTGTAAACCGAATAAATGATCAAGCATGGTAATTAACAGTGGAATGGATAATGTAGCTGAAACCATCAATTTCCATCTCATTTTCATGAGCTGTTTTTCTTTTTTTGATTGTTGTATATCGTTTCCAGCTTTAGGATTTGCTTTATAGCCAAGTTTTTGTACAGCATCTATAAAATCCTGTTCTTCAACTATTAGCGGGTTATATTCAATCGTAGCTGTCTCATTGGCTAGGTTAACGGATGCACTCCTAACTCCCTGTTTTTTACTTAAAGCTTTTTCAATTCTTGTTGAGCATGCAGCACAGGTCATTCCTAAAACATCCAGCTCCGATTTTTCTGTCTCAACACCATAACCTAGCTTCTCTATTTTCCCTGTAACATCTTCTATGCTTACGGTCTCTGGGTCAAAGTCCACATTTGCTTTTTCTGTAGTCAAATTAACCTGTGCTTCGACTCCATCTATTTTATTTAACACTTTTTCAATCCTTGAAGAACAGGCTGCACAGGTCATTCCTGTTACCCCAATGGTTATATGATCTTTTTCATGCATTGGATACGCCTCCATCACTTCGAGAATTGCTTTAAAACCTCCATTAGCTCTTCAATTGCTTCATTGCCCTCCCCAGATTTAACCGCATCGGTAACACAATGCTTAGTATGTCGTTCAGCAATTGAAAATCCAACTTTTTTTAGTGCTGCATTAATAGCACTTATTTGTACTAAAATGTCAATACAGTACCGATCCTCCTCAACCATTTTCTGTATCCCTCTTACTTGACCCTCGATTCGTTTGAGCCTATTGGTAACAGCTGACTTCTCATCTTTTGTTCTAGGTGTTACTGGATGCTCATGCTTTTGATTTGCCATCTATTTCATCCCCTTACATGTAGTTTCACATTCACCTTACACATATACTATACCCCCCTAATGTATTTTGTGCAAGGGAAATGCATCAAATTATATAAAGTGAAGCTTCCATCCGTGGGGGTTGTTTTATCCCACGGGTGGTTAGGTGAACCAATCGGACATTTACTGGCAGTTGTTCCCTCACTTATCCATATTGGTTTCTCTTTATTGCTTGAAGTGAGGGGGGTACTGCCAGTTATGTGCGGGATAAAGTGAAACTTCCATCCGGTTTTTACTGAAACAAATACGTACAAAGGCTTCATTCGCCACGTCCTGTGGCAACGCCTTTGTGACCTACTTCCATGTAGGCCCGAACCAATCGGACATTTACTGGCAGTTGTTCCCTCACTTATCCATATTGATTTCTCTTTATTGCTTGAAGTGAGGGGAGTACTGCCAGTTATATGCAGGCGCATAGAATGCTATATACCTAAAAAAATCCCTTAGTAGTAGCCTCTATAATAAAAGGTTCCACTAAAGGATAGGTTCATTCGTATCTTTTAAAAAAATATATTAGAAATGGAATAATTCCAAATAAAACTGTACTATAATCCCATCAAGAATTGGTACATCGCTGTTTCATCATTTTATCTCATATTGTAAAGAGCGCGTCATCATTCACTTTCATCAGTGTCCTCTTCCTTCATTTATTTTTCTCTTTCTATACACAAATAACGATCACTAACCAGTTATATGTGGGATAAAAGTTTATGTCTTATGCGGCACTTTGCTTATTTGCTAAGATAAGCTTTGCTTGTATCAAACGTCTCCTTACTATAATTCCAATCCAACTAGCTAATAATGCTTTAATCATGCCTACTACAATAAAAGGAAGTGCTCCAGTTAAAAACGCAGTAGTCCAATCAAAAGCTAGTAAATACTTGATTTGTATCGTACCACAGATTAATGTGATCAGCATACCTATTGTATTTGCAAGGACGGCATAAGCTAAATTAAACTTAGTTTTTTCTAATACCCACCCTGTAATATAGGCAGCGAGAATAAATCCAAAAATATAGCCTCCCGTTGGACCTGCCAAAACCTGTATTCCTTGAGTAAAGCCTGCAAATACCGGTAGGCCACAGGCCCCTAGTAACGCATAGCAAATCATTGCTAGTGCACCTTGTCGACTGCCAAGAATAGTAGCTGTAATACCGACTGCCAACGTTTGACCACTAATAGGAATGAGTGGTAATGGAATTTCCACTTGAGCCAATATAGCTGTTAACGCAGCAAATATAGCACAATTTAAAATGATTCGGAGCCTTCTGCTTTGCTGATGCATAAATACCCGCCCTTTGCATTGAATAGCCTAGATTGTAATCTTCTTATATATAAGTGAAATTGTATGCAATAAAAACAGTATTGTCAACTACAAAAAACAGCAGTTAACAATACTGTTTTCTTAGGCTCTCCGCTTACTAGTTATAAGCTTGGAGAATAGAAAGAAAGATAGAAATAGCTATCGAATAGACACCTGTCCATATTAATAATTTTTGAACCGTTTGGTGAAAGCTCTTTTTAAATCGTTGCAACGAATAATCTTGTTTAACCATCTCTTCCGTTCTTTTCATCCCTCTATTTTCTGGAGTTACCCATTCCCAGATAATTCGAAAACCTTTAAAAAACAAATAAAACAATTCACTGTTTGTTAAATGAATGATAGCAACTATTAGTAAAGAAATAAGACCGACTAAAAAAGCAATGTCCGTAATAAATAGAATATCCTTTAATACGATGATAATGAAAAACCACGCTAATATAAAGAAAACATGCTTCAGCAAGCTTACACCACCTTAGGAGCCAATCAACTTATAACTGGATGTCATTGGCTCCACACATTGTATCAATCTTTTATTCCGTTTTTTTAGCCCATTTAAATACAGGGCTCCGATTTTCATAGTATGCAACATTCTTGACGCCTGTTGATGTTAAATAGTTTTTGGTTAGGAAGTATAAAGGCATAAAAGGTAAATCGGTCATTAATGTTTCCTCAGCTTCATGCAATAGTTCAAAGCGCTTCATAATATCCTGTTCTACTTGAGCATCCTTTAATAACTGATCATATTGATCATTGACCCAACCCGTCCGGTTATTCGTACTAGTACCTAGATAGTATTCTAGATTCACTGCTGGATCAATATAGAGACCCGTCCAAGACATTCTCCCCATTTGATAATCGCCACGCCCTAACGTATCTAAATACGTATTCCATTCTTGATTGGCTAACTTAAGATCTATATTTAGGTTCTGCTTGAGCATTTCCTGTACTGCTTCCGCATACCTCTTATTATTATCTGAGGTACTAAACATTAATGTCACCTCAGGAAATTCAGACCAGCCTTCTTCCTCCATTGCTTCCTCTATTAATCTTTTTGCTTGATCATAATCTTCTTTAAAATAATCTCCACCAAGCTCACGAAAATCCCCATCAGGTGTGTCAGCCCCAGGTGGAACCATAGCAAAAGCTGGTGTTTCTCCAGTTTGTCCAACATTTTCAACTAGAGACTTTCGATCAACTGCCATGGCAAACGCCTGTCTTACCTTTCGATTCATAAATGGTTCTTTATTTACATTAAATATGAACATCGCTGTAGAATAATATGGAAATTCAATATATTCATCACTATCCTTAACAGCAGATAATTGATCTGTAGGTATGGAACTGATAAAATCTAGATCGCCAGTTTGATATAATTGATACGCGGTTGTTGCATCGTCGACCATTTCAAATGTAATTTGTTTTAAAGTGATGTCATCTTGACTATAATAGTCATCATTTTTAGATAAGATAATTTTGTTGTCATGCTCCCATTCCGTCATATAGAAAGCACCATTTGTTACGAAATTTTTAGCATCTAACGTCCAATTTTCATTCCCTTCAACAATATCTTTTTTTACAGGATAAAAAGTCCAAATGGTCATCAGACTATCTAAAAACGCAGTAGGAGACTCAAGAGTTACCTCCAACGTTTTATCATTAATTACTTTTATTCCTACATCATCTACACTTACTTCCCCTTTGTTATATGCTTCAGCATTCTTTATGACAAATAAATAGTACGCAAATCGTGCTCCTGTATTTGGATTTAATACCCTTTCCCAAGAATACTTAAAATCTTCAGCCGTTAAATCCGATCCATCGGACCATTTTGCATCTTCTTTAATCTTAAATGTATATACAGTGCCATCTTCTGACACCTCTACATCCTCAGCAACTCCGAGCGTGATATTTCCATCTTGATCGCGCGTATATAAACCTTCATACATATGATCTAAAATCCATCCAGAAGTAACGGATGTATTCAGTGCCGGATCAAGACTAGCTGGTTCAGAACCAGCATTTAATACAAGCTCTTGCTTTACTGATCCTTCGGCTCCTGATTTATTCTCTCCTTCTGAGCAAGCTGCCATAATCATAGCTACGCATATAAATAGAATAACAATCAACTTGTTTTTCATTTTCCTGCCCCCTCCATCATATTTAATATGCTTCCTCGACACTTTCATTTATTAATTTTTTTTAGCCCATTTAAAGACTGGTGATTTATGATTATAGTAAACAATTCCCTCTATTTCTGGTGATGTAAATAATTTGATGAGAGGAAATAATATGGCATAAAAGGTAAATCCTCCATTAATATTGCTTCTGCTTGATGTAATAGCTTAAAGCGTTTATCAGCATTTTGTTCTACTCGTACTTCTTTCAATAGTTGATCATATTCTTTCTCCTTCAATATACTATGAATATAGATGACAGGCTGTCCAGTGGTCAGACTGTATTTCCTTCCATTCCGGGGCTTTTAAAGAACAAATTTCCATTGCATGTGGGCATCTTGTGCGAAATTTACATCCATTTGGCGGGTTCACTGGACTTGGTGGATCTCCCTGTAACACGATCCTATCTCTTCTTGAAATTGTTGGGTCTGGCACAGGAACAGCTGATAAAAGTGCCTGAGTATAGGGATGCTTGGGTTCGTTAAATAGTTTCTGACTATTTGTTAATTCCATCATACTCCCTAGATACATAACACCTATTCGGTCACTGATGTGCTTAACCATACTTAAATCATGGGCAATAAATAAGTAGGTTAGATCTTCAGAATCTTTTAAATCATTAAGCAAATTTAGAACCTGTGCTTGAATGGAAACATCTAATGCAGATATTGGTTCATCTGCAACAATAAATTTAGGCTTAACCGCCAGTGTTCGAGCAATTCCAATACGCTGCCTTTGTCCTCCACTAAATTCATGGGGATAGCGCTTTACAACATCAGGATTCATCCCTACTCTTTCCAATAAATCATAGATTCGCTCCTTTCTTTGTTTGCCCTTTGCTAAGCCATGTGCATCTATTCCTTCAGCTATGCTATCCCCTACCTGCATTCGTGGATTTAAAGAGGCTTGGGGGTCTTGAAAAATAATCTGAACTTCCCGATTAACTCGTTGCTGTTCCTTCTTTGATAGATCCTTTACATTACTACCCTCATAATAGACAGCTCCCTCAGTAGGGTTTGTCAGACCAACAATTGTTTTTCCAAATGTAGATTTTCCACTTCCACTTTCACCAACTAACCCAAATGTTTCTCCTTGATAAATCTCTATGGAAATCCCATCAACTGATTTGACTACCTGCTGCCTGCCTATGGCAAAGTGTTTTTTAATATCGATTGTTTGAATAATTCCTTGATTCATACAAGCTCCTCCGCATCTGAAAACTCCGCTATCTTCGGAGCCAATTCATCATTTAAAAAGCATCTTGATGAGTGACCTTCGGCAATGTCATAAAGATCAGGAACTTCTTCCATACAAATATTCATCGCATATTTACAACGAGGAGCAAAAGGGCACCCTTTCGGTGGTGAAAATAGATCTGGTGGAGATCCCTCAATTGGCTTCAGTCTTTCTTTTTTTTCATGATAAACATTTGGAATCGATTCTAATAAGCCCCATGTATAAGGGTGATTCGGATTGGAAAATAGTTCGTGGACACTGCATTTCTCTACCATCATCCCACCATACATTACAATCACCTTATCCGCACCCTCGGCCACTACCCCTAAATCATGTGTTATTAAGATAATAGAAGTATCTTTTTTTTCTTGAATATCTTGTAATAATTCGAGAACTTGTGCCTGTATTGTTACATCCAATGCCGTCGTCGGCTCATCTGCTATTAACAAATCTGGATTACAAGCGAGCGCGATTGCAATCATTACACGTTGTCGCATTCCTCCACTGAACTCATGCGGATATTGTTCATACCTTTTATCAGCATTTGGAATACCGACCTCTTTAAGCATTTCAATCGCTCTTACCTTTGCTTCTCGCTTGGAAACATTTTGATGATAGATTAATCCTTCCGAAATTTGCTTGCCAACCTGCATGGTTGGGTTTAATGATGTCATGGAATCTTGAAAAATCATGCTCATCTGCTTTCCCTTTATTTCCCGCATTTGTTTTTTATTTAATTTCAATAATTCTTTTCCTTTAAATCGAATACTTCCTCCTTGTACATTGCCTGCTGGATGAGCTATTAACCCCATAATTGCTTGTACAGTTACACTTTTTCCACTTCCACTCTCGCCAACAATAGCTACTGTTTCTCCGTGATTAACATTAAAGGAGACTCCCCTTACGGCATCAACCGTGCCACCATAAGTTTTAAAGTTAACCTTTAAATTATTCACCTCTAATAAAGACATACCGTTATTTTCCTCCCTTTTTGCGTACCTTTGGATCTAAAGCGTCTTGCAATCCATCGCCAAAAGCATTGAATGCAAACATCGTTAACGAGATCATAAGAGCGGGGAAGAAAAGCCTCCACCATTGTCCACCAATAACAACTCCTAAGGCATCATTAGCCATCGTACCCCAGCTCGCAAAGGGAGCTTGAACACCCAGCCCCAGGAAACTTAGGAAAGATTCAGAAAATATAGCGGATGGAACTGAAAATGTAAGATTAACAATGATGATCCCCATCGTATTCGGAATTAAATGTTTTCTAATTATCTTGGCATGACTCGTACCTAACTTTTCTGCAGCTAGTACATAGTCTTGGGATTTTAATTGTAGGATTTGCCCGCGGACAATTCGAGCCATGCCAACCCAACCCGTGGCAGACAAAGCAATAATAATTGTTAGCATGCCTGGCTCCATAATTACCATCAGCAATATAACAACGAGTAAGTATGGAATACCATATAGCACCTCAACGATACGCATTAATATACTATCTATTCGGTCACCCTTTTTCCCCTTTCCAGCCATGTATCCAGATACGCCACCAATGGTTACACCAATAATTAAATCTAATAAAGCAGCCACTAAACCTATGGTTAGAGAAACTCTTGCCCCCTGCCAAGTACGCGCCCATACGTCACGCCCCAAATCATCTGTTCCAAACCAATGCTCACTAGATGGAGGAAGATTATTCTTGGTAAGCTCCTGTTCAGAGGCGGAATAAGGAACCATAGACGGCCCTGCGATTGCAAAAAACGTGATGATAAGAAGTAATGCTATACCAAGTAACGCTAGTTTATTTTTTAATATATTGATAGCCGTTTCTTGCCAAATAGATAAGCTTGGTCGAACGATCTTTTCAGATAATCGATCTTGTTGCCTAACTGGCTCAAATAATAATTCCCTTGCTTCCTTACTCATCTATGATCCTCCTTTACTAGTCAATGTAATCCGTGGATCGATAAATCGATAGGAAACATCAATTAAAAATAAGACAACAACTAGAATAACGCTATAAAAAATAGTAGTTCCCATGATTACCGTGTAGTCTCGGTTAAATATACTATCCACAAAGTACCGTCCAATACCCGGTACAGAGAATATGCGTTCTATCACTAGTGTGCCTGTAATTAAAGATACAAATAGTGGTCCAATAAAAGATACAACAGGTAATATGGCATTACGGATACCATGCAAAAAGAGGATACGATATGTTGGTAACCCCTTTGCATCTGCAGTTTTCATATAATCTTGATTTATAACATCAAGCATACTCGAGCGGACAAAACGGGCTATAATTGCTAATGGCCCAGATGCCAAAGCTATCGATGGTAGCACAGCATGCTGCCACGTTCCCCAATTCGCAACAGGAAATACTTGTAAATCAACGGCTAAGAATTTCATTAATAGTGGTGCAAGTATAAAGTTAGGTACTGAAATTCCAACTGTTGCTATTACCATTGCTGTATAATCAAAAATACTATTATGGTATAAAGCAGCTATAATTCCTAACGTAACACCAAATACTAAGGCGATAAGTAGCGTTAGTAGTCCTAGTGTCGCTGAAGCCCCCAGACCAGAAGCAATAATATCATTTACTGACCTTCCACTACCCTCCATAGAGATTCCTAAGTCAAACGTCAATAAATTCTTCATATATGTAAGATATTGAATTGGTAAAGGGTCATCAAGGCCATACTTCGCATATAGATTTTCAAGTGCCTCTTCTGGTAGCGCTCCTTCTTCTGTAGAAAAAGGATCTCCGGGAATCAGCTTCATCAAAATAAATGTCAATGTCGCAATTACCCATACAGTTAATAACATCGTAAGGACACGTCTAATGATGTACATAACATTCCTCCCTATATTGACATAAAATTACTTCCCATTAGTTTAAGTATCTATCAAAAAATTCTCCCACCTTAAATTGCATCGATTGATAACTAGCCATACTACTGGTCTGTCCCCCCATTTGATGGCCATCCTCTTCAGAGATAATTAGTGTCACATCCTTACCCAATTTCGTTAATTTCTCTTTAAATTGCTTCGATTCTTCAACTGGGACACGACTATCATTTTGTCCATGACACATCAAAAGAGGCACACTCACCTGCTTCGCATGGCAAAGAGGGGATATTTCATCAAAAAAGGACTTGTCCTCTGATAAAAACCCATATTCGTACTCTCTTAATAACCGTCTATAAGAACCGGTTTTCTCTAAAAATGTACGAATATGTGATATACCAACAATGGATACTGCTGCTGACCATAAGTTCGGATAATGTCCAATGACCGTATTGACGATAAAACCACCGTAGCTTCTTCCCATGATGCCCAGCTTGTCTTTCTGAATACCGTGTTTATCAAAAGCAACCTGAGCAAGAGCCTTAATATCTTTCGCTGCATCTAAACGCTTTCTTCGATCATCCAAGGATAAATATTTCCTCCCAAAACCCTTACTCCCTCGTATATTTGGAACAAATACGGAAATCCCCATATGAACGAGTCCTTGGAGAATTGGATTAAAGTCCACTCTGGATAGATTTTCTGGCCCACCATGAACATAAATAACGGCACCTTTTGGATTTTTACTATTTGCGTAATAGAAATAGGGAATTTCCAGCTCATCAAACGATTTAAATGCGCACATCTCCGGATTGTATTTTCTTAGCTGTAATGCATCGGAATAACCAGTATCCGTCAATCGTGTCAATGTCCTCTTTAGAAGATCGTAGATATGTACTTCCCCAGGCATTTGTGGTCCTTTTAACAGAAAAAAGAAGGAACGGTTATCCAGCCATGTGATATGTGATGTTACACCAATTGGTAATTCTTCCATCTTTTTTAAGCTGTTATTGGCAATGTCATATACGTAGATGAGTGAAACTCCACCTTGATTAACCGTGAGAGCTATTTTTGTTTCGTCCTTTGAAAGTTTCATCTCCTCTATATCCCATGGAATGGATTGAATAACAGGAATGAGCTCTTGTGGATGAGATAATGAGAATTGATATAAATGCATATATTCACTATTAACATCTGAAAGCAAAAAGCCTTTCTCCTGATTTTTTGAAAATACTACGGATTGATAACGAGCTAATTTATCTTTTACTCCAATTCTTACCTTAGATAAGTCTTGTAAATTAATTATCCAATAAGAGGAATCAATATTCGTTTCCTGTAGTTGTACTACTACATGATCGCAATCCTTCATCCATTTAACGACGGTACATGCACCTTCACAACGAAAAAGAAGATCTCCTTTCTCTGTTTCTACATCTATAATGTGGACGTGGTAGCCTTGCTCCTCTTTTTGATAAGAAGTATAGATTATTTTCTTTTCATTAGGAGAAAAGTCTCCAAAAGTATGAAAATGGTCTAAAGCGTATACGAGTCTCTTTAATTTTTTCGTTTGCTGATGATAGAGAAATAATTGTTTTTTTTCGTTTCCTTTATAATCTATGCTTAGAACCGTATACATTCCGCTCTTGGAATGATTCACGGAGAGCACTCTTCCGTCCGTCAACACGAACGGCCTTTCTTCTCTCGTTACAAGATCGAATTCATATAGTTGCGGCAAGCCATTACCTCGATGCACATAAGTGATTTTATTACTATTTGGTACTTTCTTTGGTTGTTCAGCTCCATTTATTTTTAAATAATCCGATAATTTTTCCAACAAATTAACACCTCACTTAAAATTTATTCATCAAACAAATAAGTTGTTGGTTGTACGTAAAGGTCGATGCCGTAGGAAGTTTTGATAGGCAAACCCTTTTACTTCGTCTTCTGTATAAAATTTCAACAATTCATTAATTAAATTCTGGTAATGGGATGCTCTTTCAAGTTTGTTCACAAACGTTTTAACTCCATCAAAATCAGAACCAAAACCGATATTATTCACACCCCCTAGTGAGCATAGATGGTCAATATGCTTGATTAAATCAGCAATAGTTGTGACGCGCTTTTTATTTATGAAGGGGGGATTGTATACTACATGAATAAGCCCTTGGCAATCTAGCATACTTTTAATTTGGTCATCATATAGATTACGAGGGTGATCACAAATACTACGCACATTGGAATGGCTGGCAATGAGATAATCAGCGATTTCAATTGTATCCCAGAATCCCTTTACAGAAGCGTGAGATACATCTGTAAAAACACCATTCTTATTATTTCGTTTAATAACTTCTTTTCCTAACGGAGTTAAACCACCTGCATTCGCTACTCCTGCACCATCTCCACAGAGATTGGCATGGTTCCATGTTAAACCAATTAATAAAATCCCAGCACTGTACAGATATTCCAATTTATCTAGTTCATTTCCAAAGGGCTCTGCGCCTTCTAATGTTAGGATTGCACCAATTTCCCCTTTCTTAAGCGTATCAATATCTTGCCAATGTTTAATATGTTTCATCGTCGGGTTCTTACCAATGATTTCGGAATGGAAGATTTCTATCTGTTCTAATGCATATTCCCATTTCTTTTCAGCAGGTACATAAGGTTTGATAAATATTGCGAAAAACTGTACAACTACCTTTCCTTTTTGCAACTCCAATAGATTTGTAGTTAATTGATTGGAATCCTTATATTTCAGTATTTGATCTTTCTCCCGTTTAGCAACCTGCATTTTAACCAATGCATCACAATGTGTATCAATAACATTCATATCTAGCTCCTCCAAGTATTAGACAGCAGCTCCTTCAACACGCGGCAGCATTCTTAAATTGATAAATGCTGCCCAAGCAACACCATTGTCGTCTATAAAAAACTTCACTACTTTTCCACTGTCTTTTAATACTAGAGTCTGATAATCAATAGCCTTAACAACAGATGAATGACCGTTGGTTTCAGCAACGAGTACATTATTTATGATTCGAATTTCTAATCGGCTTCCCTTCTTGTTCGTCGCATAAGTACCTACCAATGCTTGAAGTTCCTTAGGTGAAAGATGATAGTCAGGCGCTTCCTTCTTCTTCTGTTTAATTGGTATCCCTAAAGCTGTATGTAGCGCAGCTTTCCAGATGTCTATTTTCGGACCACCAGAAACATTTGTCAGAACTGCTACTACTATTTCCTCTTCTGGTATAAAACCAAAATATGAAGAAACACCGGGCAAACTCCCACCATGCTTTACTAGCTGATATCCAAAATAATCTTTCTCTGTTCTTACCCCATATCCATAACATTCATTTTTACCAATTGAAAAAACTGGCTTCCACATCTTTTGATAGTTTATATGCTGCCAAGTTGATTGTTCTGAAGCAAGTGTATCTACATAGACATTTCCATACTTTATCAAATCCACGACCGTCGAACGAAGCCCTCCACTTGTTTCATAATTACCAAGGTTTTCCCAAGGATTGGATTGAAATGATTTCGCAACAGGATCATAGTCATACTGCACCGTTACATTCCCGAACTTTTTAATATCTTCGGTACTATATGTAGTACGATGCATTTCTAGTGGAGCTATAATTTCTTCGATCATGTATTTCCGGAATAGTCTTCCAGTCACTTTCTCAATGATGGCACCTAACAATAAATATAGATCGTTACAGTAACTCAAATATTCTCCCGGTTTACCTAAAGGACGATCATGAATAGTTGCTAAATAGGAGATATGCTCATGAAAGCGGTTTAATTCTTGATAACGCTCAATTGGCGGAAGTCCTACTGTATGGGATAGCAAATGGTGTATCTTTATTTGAGACATATCTTCCGTTTTCAATTGGAAATCTGGTAAATACTTAATCACGGGATCATCAACTGATATCTTTCCTTCCGACTCCAATTTTATAATTGCTAATGCTGTAAAGGATTTCGTTATGGAGGCGATACCAAAAATCGTATCTACAGTAACAGGTTTTTTATTTTTCACATCTCGATAACCGAAACCATTCATATATATAGTTTCCCCATTTTTCGAGACAGCGACAGCTGCACCCGGCACATGCTCATCCAACATGAGCTGATTGACATAGGATTCAAAAATAGACCACTTATTATGCATAGTTGGCACTCCTTAATACGATTATGTTTGACCTGATTAGAAAGCCTGTTTTAAGACCTCTAGTTTCAATCATTATAATATTGACGATAGAATTATAAAAATATATAATTTTTATAATATTATAATTAACAGTTATTAATACAGTACTTATATAAGCATATAAGAGGAGCCCTTACATGAGTCTACAAACATTACGATACTTTATAGAAGTTGCAAAGCATCTTAGTTTTAGCGAGGCATCCAAGGCTTTACACATATCCCAACCTGGCTTAAGCCAACAAATTTCTGATCTCGAGCGTAAACTAGGGTTTAAGCTATTAAATCGTACCACTAGAAAAGTAGCTCTAACAGAAGAAGGGGCCTTTATCTTCAACAAGCTATCTACATCATTCAACGATATTGAAATGACATTAGATTTCATGACTACACAAAAAATGATTCCTAAGGCTAAAATAAAAATTGCTGCTGTGCCATCAGCAGCAAGTATTTTCATCCCTAAACTATTAATAAAAATGCTAACCGATTTTCCAGATATCGACGTTTATACACATGAAACTACGTCAGCGAAGGCTATTGAATTTATGAAACAAAAGCACTATCATCTTGCCTTCATTCGAACTCCTATTTATAAAGAAGAGTTCCTAAACAACGATTTAAGGCTGTTCGAATTTAAAAAATATCCATTACGACTAGTTGTAGCAAAAAATCACCCATTAGCCCAAAGAGATTCTGTAGACCTCCAAGACGCAAAAAACGAAACATTTATTCATTATAGTGATGATCATACGAATCCTTTACAATTTCTACTAGATAAAGCGTGTCTTACTGCTGGGTTTTCTCCGAAAAAGTTATGTACTGGTTCAGCATTATTATCTATTTATCATCTTGTATCCAATAATTTAGGTGTTTCCCTAATGCCATCTGATATGACGAGTTTACTAGAGAATAATAAAATCAAAATATTAAAACTCAATAATATTGAATTATTCAGCTCTACCTCCGTCTTATGGAATGAGGAGAATAATACATCTTTTGTAACAAATCAGATTCTTGATATTCTACAAACAGACCCTATTTTTAAAGAATTTATCTAAATTAATCAAAAGTGTGCTAGTGAGCTTCCCTTTTCAAACAGCAAAAAGAAACTGAAATGCATCTAAATAAAACCCATTTTGAATTTCTTATGAAACATTGGTATAATATCTGTTGCAAGATAGAAAAAATTGAATATCGACTACCAAACATTTGTATCTTGCAAATATAAATGATAGGTGGTAAACAACATGGAGAAAAACAATAATTATCAAGTATTATTGTACTATCAGTATGTTCAAATTGATGACCCTGAAGGTTATGCTGCGGAACATCTGAAATTCTGTAAGGAATTGGGATTAAAAGGTAGAATTTTAGTAGCCCAAGAAGGGATCAATGGTACTGTTTCAGGTACAATCGAACAAACAGAAGCATACATGGAAGCAATGCATCAGGACCCTCGTTTTGCAGACATGGTATTCAAAATTGACGAGGCTGCAGATCACGCCTTCAAAAAAATGCATGTTCGTCCTCGTAAAGAGCTAGTGACATTTCGATTAGAAAATGATATAAACCCTTTAGAAACTACAGGTAATCATTTATCTCCGAAAGAATTTTACGAAGCAATGCAGGATGAAAACACAATCGTTATAGATGCACGGAATGATTATGAATACGATTTAGGACATTTCCGCGGAGCAGTTCGCCCAGATATAAAAACCTTCCGTGAATTACCAGAGTGGATTCGTGAACACAAGGATCAGTTTAAGGATAAAAAGGTCCTAACCTATTGTACCGGTGGTATCCGCTGTGAGAAGTTTTCTGGTTGGCTGTTAGAAGAAGGATTTGAAGATGTTAATCAATTACACGGTGGAATCGTTACGTATGGTAAGGATCCTGAGGTGCAAGGTGAATTATGGGATGGTAAATGCTATGTATTCGATGAACGTATTTCCGTACCAGTAAACCAAAAAGAACACGTAGTAGTCGGCGTGGATTATTTCGATGGCGAACCGTGCGAAAGATATATAAACTGTGCAAACCCAGAATGTAATAAACAAATTCTCTGCTCAGAAGAAAATGAGCACAAATATTTACGAGGCTGTACGCATGAGTGCCGTGTTAGCCCTCGGAACTTGTATGTAAAAGAACATGAGCTATCACAAGAAGAGGTAGAAGAACGCTTGCAAAAACTAGGTGAAACATTAAAGCAAGAAATTTAACATTTTCATTCAGCCCCTAATTGTTGTCATATGAACAATTGGGGGCTTTTTTGTAGTCTAGGAAATTATAAAATTTGACTATGTGATAAATATGAACATATTGAGCCACGTCCAACTCAGCGCCCAGAAACGAGGTGACTTCACGAATTGCCCTAATCTAAGTCATTATCGGTTTACAAGCTCACCGTGATTCCTTTATCTCCGTTGACTCACTCCAGTCGCTATCTTTCTAATCGGGCGTGCTTATTGTTAAGTTTTTTAATAATGATATTCTCCATAATAAAGAAAATCTTCCTATCTTCAAAAGCGATTCACCCCCTATTAAAGAGAAACATTTGGTGTTAGGAAGCTATTCTTTGTGGGGAAAACTATGTAATCCCCGCTTTGACATGCCCACATCAACTTGCTATCCTTTTTTTAAAAGGAGGCTTTTTTATGAGTGTCTATGAATTTCAAGCTAAAATGATAGGTGGTAAAGAAAAGTCATTAAGCGATTACCGAGGTGAGGTATTGTTAATTGTAAATACAGCAAGCAAATGTGGATTTACTCCACAGCTCGAAGGATTACAAAACGTATACAATGCTTACAAGGATCAAGGATTTCAAGTACTTGGATTTCCTTGCAATCAGTTTAATAATCAGGATCCAGGAACAGAAGGAGAAATCTCGGAATTCTGCCAGATTAATTATGGAGTTACCTTTCCAATGTTTAGTAAGGTTGATGTTAAAGGTGAAAATGCCCATCCCCTTTTTAACTATTTAACAGAAGAGGCTAAAGGTTTTCTTACGAAACAGATCAAATGGAATTTCACCAAGTTCTTAGTAAACAAACAAGGGGAAGTAATTAATCGATATGCTCCACAAACAAAACCAGAACAGATCAAAACAGATATTGAGGTAGCTTTACAAGGATAACCATCTTTTTTTATGTACAACTTTAAATAGATACAAGCTCCAGATTCCCTCTATTAGGAAATTCGACCTCGTCATCCGACTAAATGACATTTTCGGATTGATAATATCAGAGCTAGCCCAGCATATTTTATAGATCCGCAGAGACTGTGCATATTGTACATGAAACCTCACTAGGCGAATAAGAACGAATTGGTGGTTACCCCCAGAAGTTAGATTTTTCACTCTAACTTCCCCGGGGTTGGTACCAAAACGTATCGAATGATTGTTCGACTTTTATTATCTAACATACGCTTATGTCCATATCTTCTTTTAAAGTACTTTTTCTAGGAAAACCTTCGCACGATCTGTAGTAGGCTTGTCAAAGAAAACGGACGGTACCGCCTCCTCTACCAGCTTACCGTTATCTAAAAATAGCACACGATCGCCCACTTCCTTCGCAAAATTCATTTCATGTGTCACAATTACCATCGTCATCCCTGTCTTTGCTAAATCCTTCATTACATCTAGTACTTCTTTAACCATTTCAGGATCTAATGCGGAGGTAGGTTCATCAAACAACATAATTTCTGGCTCCATTGCTAAAGCTCTAGCAATTGCCACTCGCTGCTTCTGCCCACCAGATAATCGATTCGGATAGGTATTCTCTTTATCTGTTAACCCTACCTTAGCTAATAACTTTCTTGCAACTGCTTCTGCCTCTCGTTTTTCTACACCCTTCACCTTTTGCGGTGCATAACTAACGTTATCTAACACCGTCATATGTGGAAATAAATGAAAATGTTGAAAAACCATCCCGATGTTTTTACGAATTTCTAATTTATTTGTTTTAAGCTTCGTAATCTCTTTTTCTTTTATATATATTTGCCCCTCCGTTGAGTCTTCCAATAAATTTAGACAGCGCAAAAATGTTGATTTTCCCGAACCAGATGGACCAATAATCGTTACAACTTCTCCTTGATGAATGGTTGTAGAAATTTGATCTAAGACTATATTTTTATCAAATACTTTTGTAAGATTCTTTGCTTTAATCACTTTGACGAAGCCTCCGTTCCATCAATCTACCTAGTAAAGTAAGTATATAAACCATTACCCAATAAATTAGTCCAGCAAATAATAATGCTTCAAAATTCCGGTATAAATCTGCGCCAGCAATTTGTGCTCTTCGCATAATATCTAAGTAACCAATTGTAGAAACAAGTGCTGATTCCTTTGTTAACGTGATAAACTCATTCATCATTGCAGGCAGTATATTTTTAAAAGCTTGTGGTAAGATAATATTTAACATCATTGGCTTATACGGAACGCCTAAAGCCTCAGCAGCTTCCGTCTGTCCTTTATCAATTGCAAGGATACCACCACGAATAATTTCTGAGATATAAGCAGCAGAATTCAGCCCAAAAGCTAACACAGCAGATAGAAATGCAGATATATTATAACCAGTTAATTGTGGTACAGCATAATAGATAATCATAAGCTGTAATATGAGGGGAGTTCCGCGGAATATCGATGTATAAGCATCCGCTACCCATTTTAGTACAGGGATGTTTGTAATTTTACATAATGACAATACTGTACCTAAGATAAAACCTATCACAATGGAAACACTAACAAATTTTAATGTAGCCCATATTCCTTCTAGTATAAAAGGAATATAAGGCACGATTTGGCTGAAATCCAAATTCATGCCTTATCACCTCGCTTTTCTCTCGTTGTTATTACAGAGTGTAGTTGGCAGCAAATCCTAATAATCGATTATCGAGATAACCACGATGTTTATCCAATTACAAATACTACTAACGTGCTACCTACATGCATCTTGTACAAAATAGAAACGTTTGCTGTAACTTATGGTTAATTGAATAGACGTTAGCCTACTCCATATCTGACAGCCATTTTTCTTCCAATTCTTTTATTTTTCCATCTTCCTCTAATTTCTTTAATACGTCATTCACATCATCCACAAGTCCATTTCCTTTCGGGAAAGCAATGCCCATTCCAGGCGAGCTTGTCGTTGGATCATCAAACCCTTTTAATCCTTGCTCGTTGATATAACCCTTGGCAACCGTTTTATCCATATACCCAACATCAATTCGATTCGAATTCAATTCCTGTACAAGTAAACCAGCATTATCCACTTTTTTAACCTCAAAATCGTATTTATCTGCTAAGATTTCTGCTCCCTCTTCTTGAATCGTACCTAACTGCACACCAATTGTTTTTCCTTTTAAATCATCAAGGCTTTTAATATTGGATTCAGCACCTGTCAAGAAGCTTTCCCCAGAGTGATGATATTCTGTAGAGAAATCAACATTTTTTTTACGTTCTTCTGTAGCACTCATCCCTGACATAACCATATCTACTCTATTAGCCTGTAATGCACCAATTAATCCATCAAATTTCATATCTTCGATTTGTAATTCATACCCTAATTCATCAGCAATCAGATGCGCTAAGTCAATATCGAATCCTTCAAAATTACCTTGTGGATCTCGTGATTCAAAAGGAGGAAAATCAGCTGAGGTTGCCATTTTCAATACCTCCTCATCAGCAGACTTTGAATTATTCGATGTGGAATCTTCACTACTACCACAAGCTGATAACAAACCTACGATTATTGTAGAAAGAAAAATGATACCTATTGTTTTTTTCATGTTTTTCGCCCCATTTTCTTTATCTGTTGTTATTATTTATGAAATTCTGTTTGTATTGCTTTTAACAAGACAGAGTCTGTAATGACCTCATAGCCAGTCCTAGCCAATGCTAATGCACCATCCGCAATAACTTGCTGCCCTTTTGCTGTAATTGTCTTATCAGCAAATTCCTTCGTATGTGCAACTAAGCCAGGCTCATCCAACCCGATATAAGGATGAATTGCTGGAACGACATGACTAACATTTCCCATGTCAATGGATCCATAACTCTGCTTCGCTGGAAGTACAGGTACACCGGATATATCTTGTAAATGCTTTGAGAAAACGTTAGACAATTGCTTGTTTGTTATCATATTGTCGTAGCTGAGTTCATAATTAGATGATTCTAATGTGGCACCTGTCATCATGGCAGCCGCATTAGCAATGTTCATAACTTTTGTTACGACATCATTTAATACAGCTCGCTCTTTTGCTCGAATATAGAACTGAGCGACAGCCTTATCTGGTACCACATTTGCTGCACTACCTCCCTCAGCAATAATCCCATGAATTCGTACATCGTCAGGTAAATGTTCACGTAATGCATTAATCCCATTGAATAGTTGAATCACACTGTCTAAAGCATTTATTCCTTTTTCAGGAGAAGCAGCAGCATGGGAGGATTTCCCAAAGTAAGCAAACTGAATAGCATCCATTGCCAGTGAATCACCACTTTCATACGATTGATCACCTGGATGGACCATCATTGCTACATCGATCTCATTAAAAATACCTTGCTCACTCATAGGAACCTTTGCTCCGTTTGTTTCTTCAGCTGGTGTACCAAGAACGACAACGCTCCCACCAATTTCAGCTACCTGCTTGCTAAGAATAATTCCTGCACCTACACTCATTGTTCCAATTAAATTATGACCACATCCGTGTCCTACCTCTGGTAAGGCGTCATACTCTGCTAAGTAGGCAATAACAGGTCCAGGCTTCTCACCATTAAATACAGCTTTAAAAGCGGTTGGTCTACCAGCTGTACCCGTCTCAATAGTAAAATCATGGCTGACTAATAAATCTGTTAATTGTTTCATAGATTTATACTCTCGGTCCCCTAATTCAGGATGTTCATATAGATAACGGCTGATCTCACATAAATCTCCATGAATTTTAGTTATATTTTCAAATAATGGATCATTCATTTTGCTTCCCACCTGTATGCATATTTATTAATTAATATGTATATTTATAACATATTGTGTATACTCATGCAATAGTTATTTTATGCCAATCCTATTACTTTATCTAAAGGGCACTAATATATAAACGTTTGTCACACACTATTCATCAATTTCTTCTTATTAATCCCCATGTATACTAGAAAAACTGAGCAAAATTCGCTCAGTCCTTATCACTACATGCTCCGATTTACGCTTCCTCTAGTAGCTATTATGGAATAATAGCTACTGCTTGTTTGACCACCACTCCGGCTGCCCACTTCCCTTTCCGTGGGGTTTGTCCTTCAGCTAACTTTTTTAGCAAAA
>NZ_BAAACY010000139.1:0-5453 GCF_039521925.1 Virgibacillus salarius
ATTTATAATGTCAGAATAACGAATAACTTTATGGTTTTTAAAATATCCTGCTTAACTTGACGGCTATGGGCCGTGCCCGCGGAAAGAGCGTATATTTTCACGGTGCGGCGTGATAACTTGATCATTCGTATTTTGAGTAAAGAAGTTGTGTTTTGTCCCAACCTCTTTTTATCCCGCATATAACTGGTAGTAAGCTCCCTACTGATGGAAGTTTCATTTTATCTTGTAAACCGCTTTCAGTTCATTTATACTTGAAATAAACCGATTTACTAAACCGATTTAGTAATTGGATAAGGAGAATAAAATGAAAAAAATTACAATTGCTGATGTAGCAGCACATGCTAATGTTTCTAAAAGCACGGTATCTCAGTTTTTAAATAAACGATATGACTATATGGGGGAAGAAACGAAAAAGCGCATTGAGACAGCTGTTACTGAACTAGGTTATCGTCCAAATATTATTGCTCGTAGTTTAAAGCAGAAATCAACAAAGACAATTGGGGTCATCGTTGCAAATATTCTCCATGTTTTTTCCACACAGGTTATTCGTGCAATTGAGGATTTTTGTCACGAATCAAACTTTCACGTAATCGTATGTAATGCAGATGATGATCCTGTAAAGGAAAAACGCTATATTGAAATGCTTCGTGCAAAGCAGGTTGATGGTATTATAGCTTTTCCTACGGGAGAAAATATGGAGTTATATCAAGGACTGCTTGATGAAAGATATCCTTTCGTATTTATGGATAGACTAGTGCCGGGAATTCATATGGATGCTGTTTTATTAGATAATAAACGAGCATCTGAATTAGCTGTAGATCAATTTGTTAAGGCTGGTTATAAAAAAATAGGAATGATTTCTCCACTGATAGATATGCCTGTAACACCAAGACTGGAAAGAATTCAAGGATATAAGACAGCATTAGCAAAATACAATCTATCATTTCAACCAGAATATTTAGCAAGTGGAGCATTTACTGACATGCAAATGATTATTCAACAAATGCTTTCGTTGTCAGATCCACCTGAGGCTCTGCTAGCTTTGAATGATCGTGTGTTATTTGAGATTTTACAATACGCGAAGGATCATCATGTGAATATTCCGAATGATTTGGCGATTATTGGGATTGATGATGTATCGTTTGCTTCGTTCTATTATCCAACGCTAACGACAATTTCCCAGCCTGCATTTAAAATGGGAAAAAAAGCTGCACAATTGCTTTTTAAGCAAATAAATCAAGAAGATCAAGGAACAGCAGCTCAGGTTTACCGTTTTTCACCTCAATTAATAGACAGGGAATCATGCTAGCTGAAAGGAAGGATGTTTATAAAAAGAACGATTAATACGATTGCATCGGAAGTATCAGAAGGATTACACCGTGTAAAAACAGAGGAAGGCATAAATTTAGCTGGAGAACTCCAAAAAGCAAATCGAATTTTTGTTGCTGACACAGGACGATCTGGCTTCATTGGTAAGATATTTTCGATGCGAATGATTTGTTGCTGATTTTATCCGGATCCGGAAGCACAGGTACGCTTACGTACTTTGCCGAAAAGGCCAAAGCAATTGAAGCGAAAATAGCCTTGGTTACGACAAATAAACAATCGGCAATTGCAACGTTGAGTCAATGTGTCGTGAAGGTTCCAGCTGCTACTAAAAAAGGTTGCCACCCGAGCCTTCAACTATTCAACCGTTAGGTAGTCAATTTGATCAACCTGCTCATCTGTTGCTAGATGCTGTAATTGCTTATATATTGCAACATCTACCGAAGGATCAGATTAAAGAATTAAATCAAAGGCACGCAAATTTAGAGTAAAGAGGGGATAAAATAATGAATCCAATAGATATTATTAAAGATACCAAAGTTGTAGCGGTTATTCGTAAAGCAAACGAAGATAACATTGTACCGATATTAAAAGCATTGTCTGCAGGGGGGGTGAAAGCTGTTGAGATTACAGCAGAAACCCCTAATGTAGCTAATGTAATTGCGAAAGCAGTAGAACATATGAAACAGGATGTATGCATTGGAGCAGGAACTGTACTTGATCCAGAAACAGCAAGGGCAGTAATGCTTGCTGGTGCAGCATTCATTGTATCGCCAACCTTAAATACAGAGACGCTCAAACTAACGAATCGATATGGATTGCTTACTATACCTGGTGTGTTAACTCCCACAGAAATTATTACTGCCTATGAGCATGGGGCGAAGATGGTTAAAATCTTTCCAGCTGATACATTCGGTCCCGATTATGTTAAAAATATCCTTGGCCCACTTCCGCATGTAGAAGCAATGGTTACAGGGGGAATAACACTAGATAATATGAATGCGTATCTGGATAAAGGAAGTAAGGCGGTAGGCATAGGCAGTAACCTGGTAAACGTTCAGCGGCTAAAAAGTCCCGAGGATTATCAACAATTAACAGAAATAGCTAGACAGTATAGTAGAAAAGCAGCGTACTAGCTTTAGCGTTGGAAGGGGTTGTTTATCCCGCATATAACTGGCAGTAAATGTCCGATTGGTTCAAAGGCGTTTAGGTCATAACCTTGTGGTACTAACCATCCGTGGGAGATAAACAACCCTCCCACGGAAGGAAGTTTCACTTTATACCTAATTTGTTTAGTTAAAGGAGTGATTTACCATTGAGTAGCTCAATTGAGGATAAACAATTAGCAGCAGAAGCAGCAGTCAAATACATTCAGACTGGGATGACGATAGGACTTGGGTCTGGATCGACGGTAAATTATATGTTGGAAGCACTAGCAAAGAGAATTAAAGAAGGCATGGATGTAAAAGGCATTCCTTCATCTGTAAAAACAGAAAAGCTTGCTAGAAAGCTTGGAATACCATTAATTGGATTTTCTAAAGCAACTAAGATTGATCTAGCAATTGATGGCGCAGATGAGGTCAATAGCTCATTGCAATTAACAAAAGGTGGGGGAGGTTCACTTGTTCGGGAAAAAATTATCGATGTAGCAGCCACTAAGCTGATTATTATCGTCGATTATTCAAAAATGGTTACACATCTAGGGAGTTTTCCATTGCCAGTGGAAGTTGTCCCGTTTGGTTGGGAAAAGACAGCGGAAAGAATCGCGGCATTTGGGTGTAACCCAAAACTAAGAAAAAGTGATCAGGACGTTTTTATTTCTGACAACCATAATTATATTCTTGATTGCCAGTTTGATCTTATCGAACAACCAGAACAATTACATGAGCAATTAAAACAAACGGTAGGTGTTGTAGAAACTGGTTTGTTTGTAAATATGACAGATATGGTTATTGCTGCTAAGAACGGCATTATTGATACACGACACCGGGGATAATTAGATGGAAGAGTCGTTTGGAGGAATTAGCATGAATGAAGTGATTACCTTAGGTGAGGCGATGATTGTTTTCAATCCATGATCAACAGGTTCAATAAAATTTGTAAACACCTTTAAGTCCTTCAAAGGTAGTGGATCCGGTTGGCGCAGGCGATGGCTTTAATGCAGGTATACTATATGGACTGTTGCACGGCTGGGAACTAGCTAGAACGCTTCATTTTGCTAATACGTTTTGTTCCATGGTAGTTGGCTTGATTGGTGATAATGAAGGAGTGCCATATTATGAATAAGTGCAACAACGACTAAGTGAAGTCGAGCGTATTGGACGATGAAGCGTGAGGTGAAGGTAGTTCAATATAAGACAATTTTAGCGATATAAAAACCTGTGATGCTGGAAAGTATTAGACAGGGCTTGCATCTGACGCTGATGCAGATAACACAACAGTCATGGCCTTCTCTTCCGATATTACGATTAAGGATACATTAGCTATTGCAAAGTAAAAAGAAGCTAACATGAAATGTAGTGCAATCTCTCGTTGTATAGAAAACGAGGGGACGTTGAATGGCTTTTTAAGCTGCCGAGAGCATATATCGGCAGCTATTTTTTTATCCATATAACTGGTAAGTCCCCCACTTCCAGCAATAGCCAGGGAATCTAATGGAAACATATAGAAAAGAACTACATACTGTATCAACACCTTTATCTGGTTATGTTCAACTTATACTTTTCAATGAACTAATTGAGGAGGCACAGAAAGACAACATTTTGTTGAAGATGGAAGTACGTGTTGGTAGTTTTTCTTATTGGGGCCCTGGTGCAGGAGCTATTGATGAATCAAAGTATATACAGCTTATTCGTATTGGACACAAAGAAACCGAGATTCAAGATTTGAAATTTGGATTAAATAAGCTTGCTGAGATAGCAATAAAATCAATTGGTAACGATGATCCAAAAACAGCTTCCAATACAATATACCAAGTAACAGACCTACTGCTATATTTAGAACAACGTACCACGTTTTCGCCGTACTTAATGGATAATAATCACCAGGTACGTCTATTACTAGGTGTTGATAACTTTGAATATCATCTTTATCAAGGGTTGGGAATTATTCGGCACTATTCACAAAAAAACCTACCCAGTTATTACGGATATAATCGCAGCTTTAGCACGGTTGGCTGAGTCCATAAATGAATAACACCATCAAGTGATATGGGAATTTGCAAGAAATACAATAGATCATATTTATACAGAATTTATTTTCGAGCTTGACCGGAAGTTGTTGCTAAAAAATGTATATAAACTAGCTGAGATTACTGGAAATAAACAAGGGTATGAATATATCCAATCTCATTTAAAGGGCTAGCCAGAAATATAACGTTTTTATCATACATGCGAAGTAAATGAGAAGTTCTTTCTGCCGTTCTATTACAGATTTGATCTTCTCCCTGTTTAAGATTTTGTAACTAAGGAATAATATCTATAGCAGAAACAAAAAGGAGTGTAAAAGTGTGAGTCAGCATAAAATAAAACAAGATATTGAGCATATTTTAGACAACAGCTTTGTTGGTACGATGGCAACGGTAAAAAACAAGATGCCACATTCAAGGTATATGACTTTTTTTCATGAAAACCTATCTCTATATACACCAACGAGTAAGCAAACAGACAAGACAGAAGATATAGAAGAAAACCCATATACGCATATTATTTTGGGTTATGACGGTGAGGGATTCGGTGATTCCTATGTAGAATACGAAGGTAAGGTTTCCTTTAATAATTCCCCTGACCTAAAAAAGCAGATTTGGAATGAGCAAATGAAAGTATGGTTTGATGGACCAGACGATCCAAATCTAACCATATTAGAGATTAAACCGTTACACATTCGTTTGATGAATAAAAAAGGAGAACGTCCAAAAGAATTAGAAATAGATTCAGAATAAAAAGCGTTTGGGATTTGTTAAATTTCTCGTTCTCTTGGATGCTACGAAGTCTTTTTTTTATAAGTTAAGAAAGTATAAAATCAGTGTAATGACTGCGTTAAGCCAAGTAGTTATTTTGAATGTTAGATGTATATTGGCAATGCTCCGACTAATTACTTCGCTTTCCGTGGGCACGGCCTCAACTAAC
>NZ_BAAACY010000140.1:0-1081 GCF_039521925.1 Virgibacillus salarius
CAGAAGTTAAGCTCTCCAGCGCCGATGGTAGTTGGGGCTTTGCCCCTGCAAGAGTAGGACGCCGCCAGGCATTATACTTAATTTTTAATTCAAAACGCAATTTATTTATGCGTTGCACATAGTGCATCGGAGGATTAGCTCAGCTGGGAGAGCACTTGCCTTACAAGCAAGGGGTCGCAGGTTCGAGCCCTGCATCCTCCACCATAAAGCCGGCCTAGCTCAACTGGTAGAGCAACTGACTTGTAATCAGTAGGTTGGGGGTTCAAGTCCTCTGGCCGGCACCATTTTCATTATACTTGTTAATTATGTACGAGTTATTAGTTCGCTAGAACTTCTAGAATTAAAAATTTATGAGCCATTAGCTCAGTCGGTAGAGCATCTGACTTTTAATCAGAGGGTCGGAGGTTCGAATCCTCCATGGCTCACCATAATAATATAATTTTGCGGGTGTGGCGGAACTGGCAGACGCGCTAGACTTAGGATCTAGTGTCTTCGGACGTGGGGGTTCGACTCCCTCCACCCGCACCATTCATAAAAATATATTGTATTGCGGAAGTAGTTCAGTGGTAGAACATCACCTTGCCAAGGTGGGGGTCGCGGGTTCGAATCCCGTCTTCCGCTCCAAGCCAAGCCGGGGTGGCGGAATTGGCAGACGCACAGGACTTAAAATCCTGCGGTGGGTTTCCACCGTGCCGGTTCGAGTCCGGCCCTCGGCACCATAAGCGCCCGTAGCTCAATTGGATAGAGCGTTTGACTACGGATCAAGAGGTTAGGGGTTCGACTCCTCTCGGGCGCGCCATTTTTTCGGGAAGTAGCTCAGCTTGGTAGAGCACATGGTTTGGGACCATGGGGTCGCAGGTTCAAATCCTGTCTTCCCGACCATTATATGGGGCCTTAGCTCAGCTGGGAGAGCGCCTGCCTTGCACGCAGGAGGTCAGCGGTTCGATCCCGCTAGGCTCCACCAATATTTGCTCTTTGAAAACTGAACAAAACAACCAGTATGTCAAGAGAAAAACATGCAACTGTTTTTTCTTAAAAATAACCAGAAGGAAACTTCTGGAGCAAGCTAAGACATCATAAT
>NZ_BAAACY010000141.1:0-9643 GCF_039521925.1 Virgibacillus salarius
CAGAAGTTAAGCTCTCCAGCGCCGATGGTAGTTGGGGCTTTGCCCCTGCAAGAGTAGGACGCCGCCAGGCCAAGTTATAATCATATCGCGGGATGGAGCAGTCTGGTAGCTCGTTGGGCTCATAACCCAAAGGTCGCAGGTTCAAATCCTGCTCCCGCAACCAAATTACATTATTAACTATATTGGTTAATTGAATATCAATAGTACTGTAAAATGTAACCAAAACGTTTCATCTAACTACACTGAATAACATTATTATAGTTGAATAAATTGGTCCGGTAGTTCAGTTGGTTAGAATGCCTGCCTGTCACGCAGGAGGTCGCGGGTTCGAGTCCCGTCCGGACCGCCACTAATATTATAAAGGTAGACACAGGATTTCATTATTGAAAATCGTGTGTTTTTTATATTTAATAGGAATTTTCATCAAGAAGCTGTCGCCCCGAATCAAGTAAAATATCCATCCTTATCTACTTCATGTTATTTCCAATCTAGTATGGTTTCCTTTTTCATTTTTCAACATTTTTTGCTATCATAAAATATAGCTTAAAAAGAAATTGGTGTGACTTGTAAATGGATGAATTTTCATTAATTGATTCAATAAAACAAACATATTATAGCCAGCCTACTTTAATCAAAGGTATTGGGGATGATGCAGCTGTTATACGTCAATCTGCATCAGATATTGTAACGGCAGTTGATACTTTTGTAGAAGGAGTCCATTTCCGAAGGGATACGATGGAGCCTTTTCATGTAGGATTTCGGGCTTTAGCAGCAAATTTAAGTGATTTAGCTGCAATGGGAGCAACTCCTGCTTTTTATCTAGTTTCTATTGTTATTCCTAAGACTTGGACCGAAATAGAAATTGCTGAGATCTTTGCTGGCATGAAGAAAATGGCTGGGAAATACCACATGGACTTAATTGGTGGAGACACAGTATCGGGCAAAGAACTATCTTTATCTATTACTGTGATTGGTTATGTTGATCAAGATAAAATTCGCTACCGTCATACTGCTAAAGCTGGAGATATTGTATTTGTAACGGGTACATTAGGTGATTCACAAGCAGGCTTTCATATTCTGACAAATCCAAGCTCCTACGATAACGCAGCGTATTTTATTAAAAGGCATCAACTACCCACACCTCAAATCGATTTTGCAGCTCATTTGCAGAAGTTTACTCGAATCACATTAAATGATGTGAGTGATGGCATTGCAAGTGAAGCAGCAGAAATTGCGGAAGCTTCAAGGGTAACTATTCAATTAGAGGATAATCGAATTCCAGTTCATGAGACATATAATCAATTTCCTTCTGATTTACAATATAACTGGAAATATTTTGGAGGGGAAGATTTTGAATTATTAGGTACTGTTCCGTCAGCGGACTGGTCGGAGTTAAAGAGCGTAGCTAAATTATTACCTGTTAGAATAACGAAAATAGGTAAAGTTATAAACGAGGATACAAGTGGAAAGGTATATATCAATAAGGATGGTAGGGATTACACTTTACCAAAGCAGGGGTACACACATTTAAAGTAGGTGGATTTATTGGATACATATCAAATTACAACTCATACAGTAGAAGAAACAATACAGCTTGCTGAAAAACTTGCGATATTACTTAAGCCAGGGGATGTTATTATGCTTGAAGGTGACCTTGGAGCTGGAAAGACAACCTTTACAAAGGGTATCGCAGTTGGACTAGGAGTAAAACGAAATGTGACAAGTCCAACATTTACGATTATTAAAGAGTATGAAGGCGAACTGCCGTTATATCATATGGACGTCTATCGACTAGAACATTCAGATGAGGACATAGGGTTTGATGAATATTTTAATGGAGACGGTATTTGTATCGTTGAATGGGCAAGATATATTCAAGATTACTTACCACAAAATCGTCTAGAAATAACTATTTCATAC
Source organism: Virgibacillus salarius (assembly GCF_039521925.1). Classification (NCBI taxonomy): domain Bacteria; kingdom Bacillati; phylum Bacillota; class Bacilli; order Caryophanales; family Bacillaceae; genus Virgibacillus; species Virgibacillus salarius. The sequence goes on from NZ_BAAACY010000141.1 coordinate 1,921, forward strand.
ATTAATGAGCATTCGAGAGAATTAGCATTTACTGCATGGGGTGACCATTTTAAATACGTTCTAAATGAACTACAGTTATAATTTAGCAGAATGAGGAGTTATTTACATGAACATACTTGCTATCGATACCTCGAACCAAGTAATGAGTGTCGCTATTCAACAAAATGAGCAAATCATTGGCGAAATAAATACAAACTTAGCGAAGAATCATTCCGTACGTTTAATGCCAGCAATTGATCAATTAATGAAAGATATTGGATTAATGCCTGATCAATTAGAGCAAATTGTTGTTGCAAAAGGTCCTGGATCATTTACAGGAGTTCGAATTGGGTTGTCTACAGCAAAGACAATGGCCTGGGCACTGAATATACCAATAGTGGGCATTTCTAGTTTGGAAGTCCTTGCATATCAAGGGCGATTTTTTAATGGTCTTATTTGTCCTTTTTTTGATGCTAGAAGGGGAATGGTTTATTCCAGTACCTATCAGTGGCAAGGTACGATTATGGAAGAGATTGTACCTGAATCAAATATTTCCATGGAGGATTTATTAAACAAGCTTAAGGCTTATGACAAGCCTGTTTTGTTTTTAAGTCCTGACATGCATATTCATCAGGAAGCTATTGAACGGATAGTAGGAATAAATGCCATGATTCCAGAACCTACCTATCATCTACCTAGGGCATCTCATTTGATATTAGCATCTAAAGATAAACCCATTGATTCTACACATACGTTGACTCCAAATTACCTCAGACTTGCAGAAGCAGAAGCGAAATGGCTTGAGCAACAAAGGGAAAAGCAAGCGAATGAGTAACGTAGCAATACGAAAAATGGAAGTAGCTGATGTTCAACAAGTAATGGAAGTGGAAAAGGCATCTTTTACCAATTCATGGACGACAGACATTTTTTATCAGGAGATTACCGATAATCCACATGCATATTATTTTGTGATGGAGCTTGACGATACTATTGTCGGTTATGTAGGTATGTGGATAGTCCTGGATGATGCACAAATTACGAATATTGCTATTATGCCATCTTTTCGAGGGAGAAGATTAGGAGAAAAACTATTCCACTATACTATTCGATATGCGATAATGAAAGGAGTCAGTCGTCTGTCTTTAGAAGTTCGTAAATCGAATATGATAGCACAAAAATTATATCGTAAATTTGGGTTGGTATCAGGCGGCATTCGTAAAAATTATTATACAGATAATCAGGAAGATGCAATTGTAATGTGGGTGAATTTAACATGAAAAAAGACACAATACTATTAGGAATTGAAACAAGTTGTGATGAAACTGCAGTAGCCATTGTAAAAAATGGAAGAGAAATTCTTGCCAATGTCGTTGCATCACAAATTGATAGTCATAAACGATTTGGCGGAGTAGTTCCAGAAATAGCTTCCCGTCATCATGTGGAACAAATAACGTATGTACTGGAAGAAGCACTACAACAGTCAAATACGGTATGGGAAGCTATTGATGGGATTGCAGTTACGGAAGGGCCAGGTTTAGTAGGTGCTTTATTAGTAGGTGTGAATGCTGCTAAAGCATTGGCTTTTGCTAAACAAAAACCGTTGATTGGTGTACATCATATAGCTGGACATATTTATGCAAATCGGTTAGAAAAGGAATTTGAATTCCCTTTGCTTGCATTAATCGTTTCTGGTGGTCATACAGAACTTGTTCTTATGAAATCACATGGAGCATATGAATTAATTGGCGAAACAAGGGATGATGCTGCAGGAGAAGCCTATGATAAAGTTGCACGTATGTTGCAATTACCTTATCCAGGTGGCCCGCAAATTGACCGGCTGGCAGAACTAGGAGAAGAAGCAATCGATTTTCCTAGAGCTTGGTTAGAGCAAAATAGCTATGATTTTAGCTTTAGTGGGCTGAAGTCTTCTGTTATTAATACCATTCACAATGCAAAACAACGTGGAAAAGAACTTAGAAAAGAGGATATAGCAGCTAGCTTTCAAGCTAGTGTAATTGATGTATTAACTACTAAAACGGTTCGTGCAGCAAAGGAGTTTGATGTTAAACAGGTTATTATTGCAGGCGGTGTAGCAGCTAACAGAGGATTACGCAGTGCGTTGGAAGCAGAATTTGCAAAGACTAGTATTCCTTTATTAATACCTCCTTTAAACCTCTGCACGGATAATGCTGCAATGATTGCTGCTGCAGGGACAATTGCTTTTGAACAAGGTAGACGTTCAGGGCTTGAATTAAATGCAAGACCTTCGTTACTTTTAAAGTAATAAGTAATCCACAGGTTGTCACAGAAATGTTCATAACTTATTGGAAGTCTGTCAGATAGTCATGTTGAAAGTGGGTAAATTTGTGGAAAACTGCATAAAAACATGTGGATAATGTGTGTATCTTTTTATTAATAGCGATATAATGCATGTTATTCACTTTTGAGCTTGTGGATAACTATACAACATTTAATGATGTTAGAGAAATTTGGTGATTGAGCAGTGTCTAAGAAACAGTCCTTTTATATACAGAATGATTTAATTATCTTATTTATTTTGTTTGTATGTGTCAGCTTGCTTTCCATTTACAACGCCCAGCAATTGGATCAATATAATGAGAACTTTGTTTTAAAACAAATCGTTTGGTTTACAATAGGTGTTGGTATTGTAGCTGCCATACAGTATTTAGATATTGAGCAAATTCAGAAGGCTAGTGTTTTCATCTATGGATTTGGTGTACTTGTGCTTGCTGTGCTGTTAATTAGTCCAGATGCGATCGCAAAGCCTGTTAATGGTGCAAAAAGCTGGTTCCAGCTTCCTGGACTTTCGTTACAGCCCGCTGAGTTTACGAAAATAACGACGATTATATACATGGCTGCTGTTATCCACAGCCATAAGCAAAAATTTGAAAGACCAACTGTAAAGTCAGACATACTTATGTTAGTTAAAATTCTTGCAGTAGTTGGAGCTCCCGTCTTTTTAATTATGCAACAGCCTGATTTTGGTACGGCAATGGTGTATCTATTCATTGCAGGGATGATTATTATATTATCGGGAATTGATTGGAAAATCATTATGTTTTTAATTGTTAGTATTTCAGCGGTACTTGGCGCTGTATTAGGATTTATTGTAAAATTCCCGGATCTAGCTAAGAAAATTGTTGGAGACGACCAGGCGTATCAGATTGATCGAATTATGACGTGGTTTGATCCTACGCAACAAACAAGTGATGCTACATGGCATTTTGACCAGGCTTTTATGGCACTTGGTTCAGGGCAATTATTTGGAAAAGGGCTTGGGACACCTCAGGTTAATTTCCCAGAAGCACAAACCGATTTTATCTTTTCCATCATTGGAGAGAGCTTTGGATTTGTCGGTAGTGCGCTTGTCATTTTTCTATATTTTATGTTGCTATATAAGTTAGTCACGATTGGGCTCGCTATTTATCAGCATTCGCCGTTTGCATCATATATTTGTTTTGGCTATCTGAGTATGCTGTTAGTCCACGTTTTTCAAAATGTTGGGATGGCAATAGGAATTATGCCGGTAACAGGAATTCCGTTATTGTTGATAAGTTATGGAGGTAGTTCCGTATTATCCACAATGCTTGGCTTTGGCGTGATTTATCGAATAGCTGTGGAAAACTCGATCCAAAATGATTATCTATTCAAATAAATATGGTCATCTAAAAAAGCTACATGATATAAAATTGCGATCATGTAGCTTTTTATTTACAAGCAGATGTGGCATATCATCATCGAAATCTAGGATATGGGACGCTTTATGTAGAACTAGATGACTCGTGTAATTTCTTTAGAAGTCATCCATCTAAGGTTAACTATTTCATACTTCGGTAGGAACCACCTAATCATTGCATTCAAAGAATGATAAAAAACCCGAGCTATTTTTCGAAATATAACTTCGTATATTCGGAATATAGCTCGGATTTGTTTCATCTAGATTACTATGTTGGGGCGCTCTTTTAAATCGATTATTCCTCTTGTAGCTCGGCCCACTCTTCCATTAATCGTTCAATATGCTGTTTTCGATTTTGCGTCTCTTGAGTTAATTCAAGTGCCTTTTCATGATCTTGGAAAATTTCTGGCTGTGTCATTTTATCTTCTATCTGATTGATTTCTAACTCTAGTTTTTCAATTTCTTCCTCGAGTTCAGCAATTCGTCGTTGCTTCTTGCGTCTTTCACTTTTTAATTGCTTTTCTTCCTTGTAGCTCCGCTTTTTTTCAGTTGTTGACTTTTGTTTAACTACTTCAGCTTGCTGTAATCTTTGTATTTCTGCCTCTTCTGCTTTTTTCTCTAGATAATAATCATAATCCCCTAAATAAAGCATCGTATTGGATCTTTGCATTTCGATCACTTGATCAGCAATTTTGTTAATAAAATAGCGATCATGAGAAACAAAAAGTATCGTACCTGGATAATCGATTAAAGCAGCTTCAAGTACTTCCTTACTATCGATATCAAGATGGTTTGTCGGTTCATCGAGTATAAGCAGATTGGCTTTTTGCATCATCAATTTAGATAATGCCAGTCTTGCTTTTTCTCCCCCACTTAATGCATTCACTGGCTTTAAGACATCGTCTCCTGAAAATAAGAAGTTACCAAGAACGGTGCGTATATCTTTTTCATTTATCGTCGGATAATCATCCCAGAGTTCCATCAATACCGTTTTTGAAGAGTTTAAATTTGCCTGCTCTTGATCATAATAACCAATTTGAACATTTGTTCCGAGCTGAATGTTACCTTTTGCAGCCTTCAGTTTACCTAATATAACTTTTAATAACGTAGTTTTACCAACTCCATTAGGTCCTACTAAAGCAACACTTTCACCACGATTTAGGTGCAGATCTACATGGTGAAATAAGTCATTATCTTCACCATCATAACGAAAGGACAGATCATTGATTTTTAAGACATCATTTCCACTTCTTTTGTCGATATGAAATGAAAAGGAAGCAGAAGATTCTTCTCCTAAAGGTCGATCAAGCTTGTCCATTTTTTCTAACTGCTTCCGCCTACTTTGGGCACGCTTCGTTGTAGACGCACGTACAATATTTCGTTGAATAAAATCCTCCATTTTTTTAATTTCAGATTGTTGTTTTTCATATTCTTTTAGGTCTTTTTCAAAATCCAAAGCTTTTTGTTCTAAAAATTTACTATACGTACTATGATATTTTTTCGTTTTATGTCTGGAAATCTCATAAACGATGGATACGGTCTTATCTAGAAAATAACGATCGTGGGAGACGATGATGATAGCTCCAGGATAGCTTATTAGATAGTTTTCTAACCAATTTAATGTATCAATATCCAAGTGGTTTGTTGGTTCATCTAAAATAAGTAACTGTGGCTTCTTTAATAACAGTTTTCCTAGTGCCAATCTAGTTTTTTGACCACCACTTAGTGTTTCAATTGGTGTTTGGTAGTCAAAATGATGAAAATCTAGGCCAGTTAAAACAGCTTTTATATCTGCTTCATAGGTATATCCGCCATTCCTTTGAAAGACCTGTTGTAGTTTATCGTATTGATCCAATAATTTTTCATAGCTGTCAGTTGAATGGTTAGTCGTTTGTTCCATTTGCTTTTCAAGGAGACGTAGCTCTTCTTCCTGTTTTCTTAATTCCGTAAATACAGCGAGCATTTCATCCCAAATGGTTTGATTTGATTCAAGTGACATATGTTGTGATAAGTAACCGATTGTTAAATCCTTAGGCTGGAAAAGCTCACCATCATCATAGCTGAGTTCACCAGCCATTATTTTTAATAGTGTAGACTTTCCAGCTCCATTTCTACCTACAATAGCAATACGATCATTGTCTTTTACTTCCATTTTTATATTCGATAGAATCTCATCAGCACCAAATGCCTTAGAAAGTCCATTCATTTGCATAAGTATCATAGCTTTTCACCTCATCCATACTAGTGTATCTTAATTACATGAACGCAAGCAATATAATTGTGAAAACGATCACGACTTATTTCCATTTTTCTGCTAGAATAGAGATGGAGTTCAAAGCAATGGAGTTGGGCAAATGTCAGATTTTACACACTTTAATCAACAGGGTAGGGCGCATATGGTGGATATTAGTGATAAGCAAGAAACGAATCGTATGGCAATCGCTAGATCCAGTATCCTTATGAACAAACAAGTTTATGAGGCGATTATTGGAAATGCTATAAAAAAAGGGGATGTACTTGCAGTTGCACAAGTTGCAGGTATTATGGCAGCAAAGAAGACACCAGACTTTATTCCAATGTGTCATCCGTTACCATTAACGGGCGTTAATATTTCGTTTCAGTGGGATACGTCACATGATACATATGAATTAATTGTTGATGCCACTGTGAAAACGAAAGGAATTACAGGTGTTGAGATGGAAGCTCTTACTGCTGTGTCTGCTGCTACATTGACAGTATATGATATGTGCAAAGCGATTGATAAAGGGATGACCATCGGCCAGACATTTTTAATCGAAAAACAAGGTGGTAAATCTGGAGATTATTATCGTAAGGAAAGAAGGAATGACCATGGATCAAAATAAAATACCTCAAGCAACTGCTAAACGCTTGCCATTGTATTATCGATTTTTAAATAATTTGAATCACCAGGGCAAAAAAAGGGTGTCCTCCAAGGAATTAAGTGATGCGGTAAAAGTCGATTCTGCTACCATTCGCAGAGATTTTTCTTATTTTGGTGCATTGGGTAAAAAGGGATATGGCTATAATGTCGAATACCTATTGGGATTTTTTCGTAAGACGCTCGATCAGGATGAAACAACGGATGTTGCACTAATTGGCGTAGGTAATCTAGGTACTGCCTTTTTACATTATAATTTTATGAAAAATAATAATATATTAATAAAGATGGCGTTCGATAGTGATCCCGATAAGGTTGGAACTACGATTGGTGATGTACCTGTATATAATATTGCAGATTTAGAAGACAAGATAGCTGGTGTAAAGGTGGCAATCTTAACAATCCCTGCTAGTGAAGCGGATGGAATCACCGATCGACTCGTGGAGCAAGGGATTACGGGGATTTTAAATTTCACTCCAGCGAGGATTACGGTTCCAGAACATATTCGTGTTCATCATATTGATTTAGCGGTTGAGCTACAAGCACTTGTTTACTTCTTAAAACATTATCCTTTAGAAACGAATCGTCTAGAATAAGCGAAGCCTCTTGATGGTAATTAAAGCTACTGAGAAGCGTTTTTGATATGCTCTCCTTTATCTCGCTAATAACTCAGTAAGATCTTAATTCAAGCAATAATACGGATTAAGCGGGGGATCGACTGCCAGTAAATGTCCGATTGGTTTTACGAATAATCCGTGGGGATAAACAAATCCCCCACGGATTGAAGTTTTACTTTGTGTAGACAGATTAAACATTGATTCTGTATTACTTAAGGAGCGTTTTAATAGTGAAATAGCAGTATTTGATGAAGCGTCGTTTTCCATGGGCAACGCTTCAATGTATATTTTCTTTCTTGATTGGAAAAGCAAAAGTAAGTAGTTTTTTGCTCTTAAGGAAAAATGAAATCAGAAACAAGCTGGGAAACCTAGATAGGGTTTCTTTTTTTGTAAGTTAAGAAAGTATAAAATCAGTGCAATGACTGCGTTAAGCCAAGTAGTTATTTTGAAATGTTTGTGTATATTGGCAATGCTCCGACTAATTACTTCGCTTTCCGCGGGCACGGCCTCAACTAACTTTGCAAAGAAGAA
>NZ_BAAACY010000142.1:0-32190 GCF_039521925.1 Virgibacillus salarius
ATCATTTTTTGATAACTGGAATCTTTTTTAACTTCATAAGGGCTAGTTATGTCCCAGCCCCTTTTTATTGTTTCTTAACTACATTTGTCCCATCCTTCTCTTTGCCACATTTTCTGAAGATAAGTGTGTATTTCTCTTGGCAAACCTTTTATATCCTCTATTCAGCAGGAATAGTTTCCTCATACAACTCCCATAAACTAACATCAATGCTATTCATAATTCCGCTGTTTTTGTAAGAAAATAAACCTATATTAAGTTGAAAAAGAGGATGTCTTTATGATTAAAAGTAAGCTATCAATCGGATTTATTTTTTTTATTGCACTTTTTAATGTTCATATAGTTTCCATACATAGTGAAGGATCTTCGGGTATGCAGATGCATTTTATTGATGTTGGGCAAGGAGACAGTATGCTAATAAAAACGCCCGCAAACAAACATATCTTAATCGATGGAGGTCCACCAGATGCAGGGAAACGAGTAGTGAAATATTTAAAAAAACAGGGTGTGAACAAAATTGATTTGCTTGTAGCAACACATCCTGATGTTGATCACATTGGTGGGTTGCCCTATGTGATGAAGCATATCAAGGTGGCAAAAATATTAGACTCTGGGAAGTTACACACAACACGGATGTATGCAAAATATATACAGGAAATACGAAAACAAGCTATTCCTGTGAAGGTAGCCAAACTACACGAAAAACTATTGGTTGATCCGCTGCTAAGTATCCAGGTATTAAACACATACGGTAAATCAAAAAACAATAACCAATCTTCGATTGCACTGAAGGTTAGCTATAAGGAAGTCGACTTTTTATTAATGAGTGATGTAGAAATGGAACAAGAAAAAGAAATAATGAAAAACATAGAAATAGATGCAGAAATTTTGAAAGTTGCCCATCATGGGTCGAATACAAGTACGTCCCTTAGATTTCTTAAAGCCGTGAGTCCACAAACGGCAATATTAACGTATAGTAAGGAAAATGATTATGGACATCCAGTTAACCGTGTGATAAAGAATCTTTATAAGGTAAATGCAAATATATATTCTACAGGGGCACTTGGTAATTTAGTTATTCGAACAGACGGTGAAGATTATCTCGTATTCCCAGAAAAAGAACCATTTTATAATTTAGATGCAAGTTAGCGATTTACAAATATATACAAAAATGATATCATAATGATATAGAAAGCATGGGGAAGGTGTGTATTATTATGATTCGAGAAAAACAGGCGTGGGTAATTAATGGTTTTATAGGGATTTTACTTATTGCAGCATTAGTAGCTGGAACTGTATTTAGTTTTTTCCAGCAGCAATTCGTACTAGGTGGAATCTGTCTAATTCTTGCGATAACGTTAGGTAGTGGTATTACGTTGGTTCAACCAAATCAAGCCGCAGTTGTTATTTTTCTTGGTAAATATATGGGGAGTATTCGGCGAGAAGGAATTGTAATAACTGTGCCATTTTCAGTACGAAGAACAATTTCACTGCGAGTACGAAATTTTAATAGTAAGCGTTTGAAGGTCAATGATGTGAATGGGAATCCAATTGAAATTGCTGCGGTTATCGTATTTAAAGTCGTCGATAGTGCTAAGGCAGTTTTTGATGTTGATCGTTATGAACAATTTGTTGAAATACAAAGTGAAACAGCTATTCGTGCTGTAGCTACCAAATACCCTTATGATACATTTACAGATGCTGAGCTAACATTAAGAGGTAATGCACAAGAGGTGTCTAATGAATTAACAGCAGAACTTCAGGATCGGTTAAATGTTGCTGGTGTTAAGGTAATCGAAGCCCGTCTAACACATCTTGCTTATTCAACAGAAATAGCTCAGGCGATGCTTCAACGCCAACAAGCAAGTGCGATTATTGCAGCTAGAAAGCAAATCGTAGAAGGTGCCGTAGGAATGGTTCAAGATGCTATTTTACAGCTTGAACAGGATGGTTCCGTTGAGCTCGATGATGAACGTCGTGTAGCAATGGCAAATAATCTACTTGTATCGATTGTTTCTGACCATGGCACACAGCCTGTCGTTAATACAGGAACCCTATATCAATAATTAAAAGAGGGGTAGTATGCCGAAGAAAAAGAGTTTTCCATTGCGGATAGATCCAAAGTTATATGAGATATTGCAGATTTGGGCAAAGGATGAGTTTCGCAGCGTAAATAGTCACGTAGAATATGTCTTACGAGAGGCTGCTAAAAAAGCAGGGAGATTGCCAACAAGCCAAGATAAGAAAATTGGAGAAGATTGATGAGGCTAGGATGAAAGAATTTTACCATATAAAACCGAAACGTTATCTAAAATATTTTAATTTCGTCCCAGCTTCTTTCAGCTTGTAGAGAAACCACTGTGTTTTCTACAAGCTTTTTTTGTAGTATAGGAAATTACAAAATTGTCCCATGTGGATAAATATAGGCGTGTTGAGTCGCGTCCAGCTCACGACCATAGCATGCCTTTGCAGTTCTTGGGCACCCGTAAAGCTACGTTCTACTCATACGATAAATCCCCTTATCTTCATTAGAAAGTAGATTCAATCCAGTCTTTGAGTAATTAGTGAGAAATATTAAAAGTTAATTCCTAATTTATTTTTAGGCGAGACACCTAATTTTAAATAAATGTATTGACTAATTAAAGATTTAGTTATATGGTTAGTTACATAAGTAATGAACCAAAGAACAAGGTGATGATATGAAAAACAGTTTAGATGAAAGCAAACCTATTTTCTTGCAAATACGAGAACAGCTTGAAGATGCAATCATTAATGAGTCGATAAAGCCAGGGGAACGTGTTCCATCTACTAATGAATTTGCCAACTATTATCAAATTAATCCAGCTACTGCTGCTAAGGGGATTAATGCGCTTGTAGCTGAGGAAATTTTATTTAAACGGCGAGGTGTTGGTATGTTTGTAACAGAAGATGCTAAAGAAATTTTAATAAAAAAAAGAAAACAAACATTTTATGAAAATTACATGCTTCCATTAAAAGCGGAGGCTAAAAAGCTTAGGATAAGTCTGGAGGAACTAAGAGAAATGATAGATAAGGGGGATACGAATGAAGATTGAAGTTCGTAAAGTAACAAAGCGATACCATCTTGATGAAGCATTAAAGAATGTCTCTTTTACTTTAAAAGGACCAAAAATTTATGGATTGTTAGGCAGAAATGGTGCAGGTAAATCGACCTTCATGGATATTTTAGCAGGGAATATCTTAGCAACTAGTGGCGAGGTATTGATTGATGGTGAAAATCCATTTGATAATCAAACGCTCAGTTCATCGGTTTGCTTAATTAAAGAAGGTAATAATTTTAAAAGGGAGTTAAAGATAAAGGAAGTTATCCGTATCTATGCTTTTTTCTACCCAGAATGGGATCAGCAGCTTGCTGAACAATTACTTCATGAATATAATCTCAAACCTCAGGCAAAGATTAAGACCTTATCAAAAGGAATGGAATCAGCTCTTGGAATAATTGTAGGTTTGGCAAGTAAAGCACCGATTACCATTTTTGATGAACCATATATCGGATTAGATGCAGCAGCACGCAAAAACTTCTATAAACAAATGTTAGAAGAATTCGAAAACGAAAAGCGGATGATTATTTTTTCGACGCATTTAATTGATGAAGTAAGTCTTATGTTTGAAGAAGTACTGATTTTACAAGAGGGACGGCTTGTACTACAAGAATCTGCTGAAGTACTTCGGGAACAAACATGTGCTGTGACGGGAAAAGTGGAGGATGTAGAAGCCTTCATTAAAGGTAAAGAAGTAATTGAAAAGAAACAGTTGGCAGGGATGATGACAGCCTACCTCTTTGGAAGTATGCAAGAGGCTGAAGAACAGGGATTAAAGGTCGAAGGAATTCCAACGCAGGAGCTGATGATCCATCTAACTGAGAAAAAGAGGGGAGCTTAATTAACCATGAATCAGTTAAAGGGACTATTATATTTCTTTTTGGTTGATATTCGTCATTCAATGATGATCTTTTGGACAATATTATTATCCATATTAGTTGTTTGTATTGCCTTTGGTTTTTATCTCGATGCCATTGATGGGGGAATGATGACTTTTAGTTTAACGGCTCCAATTTATATATATTGTAGTATTTTAGCTTTTAACGTGGTAAAAGAATTTATCCCATTTTCTATTAAATTGGGGGCAACACGCAAGAATATTTTTATTAGCATAGGTATCTTCTTTTTCCTACTAGCTATTACAAAAGCAGTTGTTGCAAGTATTCTACAGGAAGCTATTTCATTTTTTACAAAGGTTATTGGTATTGAAGATTTCTACTTTTTACATCTTGCCTATTTTGTAAATGATACGTGGTATATACGAATAGGAATGGATGTCATGTTAATCTTTTTCTTAATGTCACTTATGTTTATGTTAGGATTGGTTTTTTATAGACATGGATTCTTAGGTGGTGGAATAAGCTTAGGTGTGGCTGCGGTTGTATTATTATTTGGTATTGCTCAGGGCTGGTTGATTGACTTTATTGTAGATCTAGTTGTGCATATTAATATGGTATTCTTTCTCCAATTATTCGCAGTTGGATTACTGCTATATCTTGCCTCATTTGCCTTTTTGAAACAAATAACAATTATAAAGGTGCGATAAGGTAGGTGCCAAGCTCCACTTATATTTATAGAAAAGAAGATTCGTTCCAAGCCATCGGCTTTGCTCCGCAATGTGGCGTTCACCGCTGTCTTTCCTTCTACAGGAAATGGAGGAAAGGCAGCGATACATCGCTCTTGTTTATCAAGGAGCTATATATTTTATGAGGTAGAGTAGTGCATTGTTCGTGTAATGAATTAATCGTGTTTGTTATGTTCAATCCCTTTGTTTGACTTGTGTGAACAATGGGGGAACTGCGATAATCCTGATGAAGACGGACAATTTTAGTCTAAGCTATTGGAGAAGAAGACACGGTGTATTCGTCTGATTAAGAAAGCGAGAAGAATTTCCAAGTCTAACCGTTCCTTTTTATGTTAGTGATGTTTCTTTTTAAAACAATAAATAGCTACAGAAAGAATGATTATGATAAGGACAATCGTTGTAAAAGCAGTAGCAATTAATTGGGAGGTAACAGAACCGAGAACAAGCATTTCATGAATATAAGTTGATAAATTAACAGGACTCCACTTTATATGTGTACCAAAAACATTAGTAACAATACTTAAGATTATTGTTGTAAGGATTGTTAAAAATGCAACTAAACCTGGTGTTTGTATAATAGCATTATAAAAAATGGAAATGGTTACAACTAAAGTTAACCAAAGACCGTAATAGAATGTAACAAGTAACATAGATAAAAACTCGATTTCACCGTACAAGCTATTCGTATAATACCAGCTTGCTGTGATACCAAGAAACAAGGAAGTCCAGACAAGCAATAAAAGAGAAAACCATTTTGCTAAAATAATCGAACGGTAGGAGATGGGTTTAATAAGAAGCAAATCCATTACACCATTTTTTTGTTCTCCTGCAATGGTTCCCATAGAGATTAGCACAATTAAGAGAACACCAAGACTGGAAAATTGCCCTAAACTCATTAAAAGTATGTCTTGTGGAGCGTACTCAGGAAGTTCTAACACAGTTCCATCCGGTAATCCACCGATTGATTCTAATATCTGAGGAAGATAATAATTAGAGATTGGATCCATAATTGCTAAAAGAAGGAATACGAGTGGTACCCAAATCCATTTCTTGTTTCGCCAATTCTCTAACATCTCTTTTTGAAGTAAAACCTTAGTATGCATTATTCGTTCACCACCTTCATAAACATATCCTCTAAGGACGTACGATGTAATGTGAGATTTGTGAGTGGCCATTGTTCTTTAGAGGCGATTTGCAAAATTTCCTGTCGGGCATTTTGGATATTATATGCGGTAATCTGAATCGTATCTCTTTCTATATAAACATTTCGTACGGAGGACAAAGTAGAGATTTTATCACGATAAATTGGCAGGTTTTCATGGCATTGAATGGATATCTTGGCTGTTTGATATTTTTGACGTAGGACATGCATTTCTCCTGATTCAATAATTTCTCCCTCTTTAAGCAGCAATAATTCATCGCTAATCTCATCTGCATCGCCTAATATATGAGTAGAAAAAAGAATAGTCATCTGTTGTTTTAACTCTTCCATAAGAGAAAGAACTTCTCGACGTCCAATGGGATCTAAAGAGGAGACTGGTTCATCGAGAACTAATAGCTTTGGTCTATGAATAATTGCTTGAGCTATTCCAAGACGTTGCTTCATCCCTCCAGAATAGTTACCAATTCGTTTGTTTTTTGTATTTGCAATTCCTATTTTTTCCATTAGAAAGGTAGCTCTTTTTACTGATTCTTGCTTAGTTAAACCTTCTAGTTGCCCGCTAAATGTAAGAAATTCCATTCCGGTCATCCAATTATAAAATACAGGATATTGAGGCAAGTACCCAATAAAGCTTCTAGCATCATCGTTTTTTGGTTTGTTTGCAAATTGTATGACACCGGAAGAAGGCTTTAGAAGTCCAGTTAACATTCTTAGAATTGTGGTTTTACCAGCACCGTTCGGCCCGATTAACGCAACGCATTTTTGGGGCGTTAGTGTATAATTAACATTGTTAACAGCTAGCTTATTACTAAATTTCTTGGTTAAATTTGTGATTGTTAATAATGTCATCTATTGTTGCCTCCTCCCGAAAATAAAATATGCAATCGGTCCAATGGTATAAATGAAGATAATAATGAAGAACCACATCCATCTCGGTCCATTCGTCTTTTCGACCTTAGCCCAATCAATAATTGCAATGATTAATAATATTCCTTGTATAACTAGCAACGGAGTAATAACCGCCCAGTTTATGGATTCAAACATTTCCTGCATAGTAACCTATCTCCCTTTTTATATTGCGAGCCATACGATTCCGATCGTGATCAGGACGAACAGGATAACAATAACCCAAGAAAGTGGTCTACCCCAATTCATTGTCCAACCAATTCCAAATCGCTTCTCTAAAAAGATCGTAGGATCGTTTTTATTTACATAAAATTGTCCAAGCTTCCAGTAACGATCATCATCCTTGTCGATTACTTCTACTTGACCTTTGCTTGAAGCTTTAATCCGACTGCCTCCTTGCCCGGTTGTAATGGAAAGGATAATAGCACCGATGGTTAATCCAATACTAATAAGGATAGCTGCACGAATCATTAAAGCTTGCGGTATCGGATACATAAAAGAGAATTGTACAATCGAAAACAGAATGGTTAATAGAATGCCGCCGATAATTGTAAATGCAGACCATCTTCTACGAAATAGTATATTCTGTTGCATAGATTCATTCGGGTTTTCAGCGTTTATTTGCTGCTTAGCTTTACCAATTATTGTATTAACAAAAACGAAAATTAACGTTAAGTAAAGCTGGATAATCGGCATTGCTAACACGGTTCGGTGTGATTTTTCAGCCCAATTAGTAACTTCGCCTTGGAAATTATATTGCATCGGTATTTGTTCAGGGAATTTTGCGTAGGACATCATACTAGCTATGATAGTTGCTATTGCGATAATAATTGAAAAAAGAAACCATGCATTGGAATATCTTAATTTAGATTGGTGAAATTGGGTATGAATGTAAACCTTCTGTGATTTTTCTTGCTTCCAATTAGATAATTTTTTCAACTGTTTCATCTTTATATGGAAAACGTAATAGCTGAGAAAGCTAAGTAGAATAAATACAGAAATGACAATGGCGAGCAGAATTCCAACTGCTGATTCTTCTAAGTCAGTTATCATATCGGTAATAAGAAAAATGCCTGTAGCAAAGGCGCTTAGGAAGCTAATAGCATAAGCATATTGTTTTCTCATTTTTTTAAGCTCTGGGGTATAATACACAGTCTCTGGAATAGATACACCAAAGCTTTCTGTTTTTCTAGTCAAATATGGTACGAAGATAAAAAATATAAACATGGGCACGAGTAAAACGATTAATACTAACGTTATATTATTCATCTAGGATTCACCATCTTTCGTAAATTCTGAATAAATATGTGAACACATGTTAAGAAATTCTTCTTTATTCAAATCTCGACAGATATTCTCAGCAATAATTGGGTGTAGCTCATGCTCCACTTTCGACCTATATTGATCATCTGCTTTTGGTACCCCATCTGGGTTAATGACGACACCCTTTTGACGATGTATATGAAGAAACCCATCTTGTTTAAGTTGCTGATATGCTTTATTGACAGTATGCAAGTTAATTCCGATATCCGCTGCTAACGAGCGAACGGAGGGCAACGTGTCACCAGGACATAATTGTCTTCTAGCAATGCCTTCAATGATTTGTTGAGATAGTTGCAGGTATATTGGATCTTTAGACTCAAAATCTAGTGATATGAACACATTCCATGGCACTCCTTTATATCTGTTATATTTAATGTATAACAGATATAACTTAGTGTCAACGAAAATATAATAGGTTGAGAATCGAAATGTCTCTGAATTCGAGCAATAAGGAATATGTAAAAGTGCTGTTCGAGCTGTGTTATTGTCATCTCAAAGAAACGAGCTACTGAGATCTCGTGAAGATGGATTACTCACAGGGGGTACGGGTTTTTTGGTTGGATAGAAGTAGATATAGCTGATTGTGGAATAGAAAAGAGAACGAAGTAATTTCGTTCTCTTTTATCATATGTTTTTATATTGTTGAATAAGTTCAGCTATCAGTTTATGAATAGAATGTTGCTTCTTAATAGATAATTGTTTCAATTCAAAAATTTCCTTTTTAAATTCAGGATTCGTCATGATGTATTCAACGATTTCAACTGCTTCCTCATCAAATGAGTTAGGAGATGAACTGTAAATCCGTTTAAATTCCTTAAGTAAATCATCACGAAAGGAGTAATTTCCAACTAAATGATCTAGTGATACTTGAAATATTTCGGAAAGTTTTAGTAAAGACATGATATCTGGTGTTACCGAATTATTTTCCCATTTAGCAATAACAGAGCGAGAGATTAAAAGCTTTTCAGCGAGCTCCTTTTGCGTCCAATTATTCTGTTCACGAAGAAATTTAATATTATGTGCAATTTGTTCACGCATGCTACCACACTCGATTGGTTAAATTTAGAAAAAATGAAGCTTTAGTATCTCTCATCCTATCATGTTTATAAAACTTATAATGCTCCATTCTTGTTCTTAAAATACACATATAGTAAAATGTTCTCATATAGATCAATGGAGGGATAGTTAATGATTAGTTGCATGATACTGCACCATTTAACCATCACGAGTCTGACTAAATGTAAAATACTACGTTTTATATTTAAGGATCATGATTTTGAAATTGAAGTTAGGGGTAATAATACTGTTATGGTATTTGTCTATAATGCAGAAAAAATGGAAATATGGCAGGCGGCAATAGCATTTGAGACAACAAACATTATTGTTGGCTATGGGTTTGCGAAGGAAAAATCTGAAGCAAGGATTCAGGCTGAACAAATGATTATAACCTGGTTATCTTTCGTGGAAGAGAAGGAGTTACATCCGCAGCTTTATTATTGAATAGGACTTATGGCATAGAACGTGTGATACATAGCAAAAAAAGCTTGTAGAAATTCTACAAACTTTTTTTGTGTGCGCGGACGAACGAGTAGCACTCGTTTTTCGTGGGGAAAGCGAGCCCTTCACCGAAAATACTCTTATTCATGTTCTAGCTGGCTGAAACGAGTAATGCTTGTTTACGCACATCATCTTTGCTGCACAAACGACAATAACGCTGCCCGTGCAGTTCACGTTCTACTTTCTCTTTTCTCATACGGGAAATTCGCTTACCTTCATTAGAAAGACGGTTTATCGAATCTGTTCTAACGGATATATAACACTACGAGTAATTAAATAAAGCTGTCGAGTTCCTAGGCTCGACAGCCTGTTGAAACCTTTTAGCTTCGGTTTCCTCTCTTAGAGAGCTGATCATATATTTGATCCGCATGCTTGAATTCCTTTTGGTATAAAACCTCTTGCGTTTTAGACAAAAATTTTGCTCTCGTAGATGCACTAATCTGTTTTTTCATGGCAAATCCGTCCTTTTCTTTTTAGTATGGACAAGTAACATATATTTATACACAGAAATCAACCGACTTCTTCTTCAGTGGCTTCCTGAGGGTTTGTAGCAAACTGCTGATACGATAAATATTGTTGCTTCGTTACCACGAATAAATCATAGACTACAGCTTCAAGATTTATCATATGAAAGACTTCCTGATACGTATCGTTAGCCAATGTAACATAAGGTAATTTTGACACAGCCTTTAAGGAACGTATATTTGATTTGCGGACTTTCATGAATACACCCTCAATCGGTGAGCTAGAGAAAATATCATTGAAAAATTGTTCCTTTGCTTGTTTATTATAGCCTTTACCAAAATAAGGCTTCCCGATCCAAGTAGCTAGAAACCCATAGTTTTCCTGGATATCAAATAAATTAATAGTTCCAATTGGATTGCCATACTCGTCTAAAATAGTCCGTGAGATTAATTCTCCTCTTTCTTCTGCTTCCATTGTTTGTTTCGTAATAAAATAGTATTCATCAGTGGTATTTGCTTTGTGCCGAACATAGGGAAAAACAGCTGGATTTACTAATAACTCAAATAATACAGGCACCTCATGTAGATCTCGTGCTTTAAGCATAAAAAATACCCTCCTATTTTCAGGTGGGTATAATGAATAACCAAATGGAAATCCAGTAAGTTTGCCCACCCGCGAATTTTTAGTTAGCTTTCAACAAAAATTCGGGGTGGGAATCGAACCCACTAGAACCGGCATTGCCGGTGGCGCACCATTTGCCTTCCCTATTTAACTAGTATGATTGTCTTGCTATCGTCAACTCTTTCAATTTAAACTTTGTACGTACTATTATTTTACACTGGATTTGATTAAAATGGAATTGTTTTTTGAGAGCAAAAATCGACATACTATTAACGATAAATATGACGTAATGCTTCTGTTAAATATGGAAAGGAATAATGATATCGATGCTCTTCTAATTTATTCGAAATAACGTACTGTCCTTTAGTAATAAGTTGGGACATTTCACCAGTTGCTACATACATAATGGATGAAGGGACGGGTAACCAATATGGGCGTGCTAATGCCTTTGCTAATGTCTTCATGAACACTTTATTTTGCTTTGGATGAGGTGCTGTTACATTTACAGGACCTGCTATTGCTTCGTTATGAATACAGTAATCAATAATACGAACCACATCTTCAATATGAATCCAGGATAGCCATTGCTCACCAGTTCCTATTTTACCCCCAGCAAAAAGCTTTACAGGTAAACTCATAAGAGGAAGTGCCCCTTCTTTTCCTAGGATAACGCCGAATCGAGTATAGATCGTACGTATACCTAATTCTTCTGCTTGCTTCGCAGTTTTTTCCCATTTCACAACTACTTTTGCTAGGAAGTCATCCCCTGCTTGTGTTGTTTTTTCTGAGAACATAAGGTCGTCTGAAATACCATAGTAACCGACTGCTGAACCACTGATAAAAACATCAGGAAGCGTCGATAGTTTTTTAATAAACGTGATTAACCTCTCGGTCGTATGTATTCTACTATCCAATATTTTATTTTTTTTCGTTTCCGTCCAGTATCCAAATAGAGATTCACCAGCTAGATTAACAACTGCTTGAATAGAAGGCAACTCCTCTGGTGGGTAATGATAACCAATGAATGTTGCATCAGCTGTATTCACATACTTCTCAGGTGATCTAGTTAATACGTACGTATGGTGTTGATGAGCATGAAGATGTCTCATTAGTTCCTTTCCAACAAAGCCAGTACCGCCAGTAATTAGAATATTCATTTTGCTTCACCTTCTTCCAAATTAGTTATCTCTATTATATGCGAATATCCTATTTTTTACAGTTCATTTATTCGATCGACCGCTCCTAACAGAAAAAAGCAGATATTTGTCTGTGAAGAATGAGTAATGGACGGATAAAACAACAGGCATGCTGGTTAATGATTTGGTATGATGGAAAAAAGGGGTGTGTGATGATGAGAAAAATTACCCGAATTACGACACAAAAGAAAAATTCTCAACGTTATAATGTTTATGTAAGTGAGGGAGAAAAAGAGTCTTTTGGCTTTGGCATCGATGAAACGATTCTTATCGAATTTCAGCTTCGGAAGGGGATGGAACTGGATGAAGCTACAATAACCGAGCTCCTTAAAAAGGATATCGTTTATAAATCATATCTTCTTGCAATTAATTTCCTAAGCTATCGAATGCGTTCGAGAAAGGAAATTCATGATTACTTGCTTCAAAAAGAAGTTGAACCAGAACATATCTCGATGATCTTAGATCGGTTATCTAATGAAAATCTTATTGATGACCGGCAGTTTGCCGAGATGTTTGTTCGGACAAGGATGAATACATCATCCAAAGGACCAATGATTATAAAGAAAGAACTGATGGAGAAGGGAGTAGCTCCAAAACTTGCTGAAGAAGCAATTCAGTTATATACCTACGAAGCACAATACAAAAAGGTTATTAAATTAGTACAAAAGAAACTTCAACAGAAGAGAAAGGATTCCTTCCGCAAGCAGCTGCAAAACGTACAAGGTACCTTGCAGCAAAAAGGATTTTCACAAGATATTATCCAGACTGTATTAGATGAAAGTAGAGATGGAAAAGATGTGTCGGAAGAATGGACCGCGATTATTTATCAGGGAGAAAAACTTTTAAAAAAGCATTCGCAGAAGCTAACAGGATATGAATTGAAGCAAAAGATAAAAGAAGGCTTATATAGAAAAGGATTTACTTTTGAGTTAATTCATCAGTTTGTTGATGAATATGATAAAGAATCAGATCATTTCTAAAGCATTTTCTTTAGCAGTATGTTTCCATTTCTACTCGGTAATTGGTAGAATGATAAAGGAACGTTGAAAAAAGGATGATTACATTGGCAAACAATTATCGATATAGTGATTACTCACTGGAGCAATTAAGACAAGAAATAGGGAAATTGAAAGAAAAAGCCCAAAGAGCTGAGCAGTTAGGTAATATTTCAGAAGTAGCTGTAAACGAACGAAAAATGCAGGTGGCGCTCGCGTATACACTGAATCCTGAGGATTTTAATGAGCAAGAGACGTATGAATTAAAAAATGATCCGGGCTTTACGTTTAAAATCAATTACATGAATGGTGTGTTTGCCTGGGGCAATCGAATCAATCTTATTGGAGAACTTTATGAAAAGGAAGAGGCTATCCCAATTTCTCTATTGGGTAATAGCGTAAACAAATAAACAGTGTTTCACGGGTCTTCATAAAATAAAATATATGTAATACAAAAATGCCCAAACTAAAATGAATGATTACTGTGGGCACTGGAAATCGGAATCCGCTAAAAGAGCAATTCGGCTCATCAGGCAGATAAAACGTTCGCGCATCGTAGTAAATATTTTAGGTTTAAAGGTAAGGAGCTGACCAGGCGCAGCTCCTTTTAAATCGGACTTTCTTCCACATATAATTTGTTTTGCAGTTTGTTTTCTGAAAAGATCCAGCCCGTATAGGAACTAATTATTTCCATATTTTCATCGATCTGTACGACTGCAATAAAGGGATAATGTCCTTTTGAGCGGTAGCGTAAATCGATAAATCGGACTTCTGTGAAGTCATCATAGTCGTTTATTTCCCAACGATATACCGGCGAAAAAGATAAAAAGGCAGAGATATTTTTATCTTTTAAAGCAATTTCCATTATTTTTGTATCTGGTAATGGTACTTTATTGAATTCATCAACAATTTCAATATGATTATTTTCAACGCTACCAACATAAAACTTTTGATCTGTTGTTATTGCCACCCGCCAATAGTTTTGTTTAATGGTAGGTGATGTCGCAATTTGCTCAACATCAGGGTAGTGTGCTTTGATCCTCTTAACGATGCTTCTTTTGTCAATATATCGTTTAATATAATAGAGAAAGATAACCGCATAGATGGTAATCCATGTATAGCCTGGATGAGCACCTAATGCCCAAGCGGCTATTCCAGCTATGTGCAAGAAGAAGATATAGGGATCAAAGGTATTAATGAACCCATGTGCTATCCATTTACTTGTGAAAGGGCGATAAGCCTGTGTACCATAAGCATTAAATATATCAACAAATACATGAATAACCACAGCTAAAGCTGTCCATAACCACAAGTGGAAGAAATTCACTTGTGGAACAAACAGATGAATAATATTTGCAATTAATATTCCCCAAATAATTACAGCGGGAATGGAGTGAGTAACTCCTCGATGGTGTCGAATATATGTCGCATTATTTTTTAATTTTAATACAGTATCAAAATCAGGAGCATGAGAACCGGCGATGGTTCCAACAAGTACTGCATTAAATAAAATAGGATCATTGTGAACTACTGGATCTAATGTAGCTAATCCTCCTAGTGCAACACCCATTACAATATGGGTACCAGTATCCATAGATCAGGTCCTCCTTAGGTTGCCTATACTGTTTTCTAGTTTTAATTTGTAAGTTTTCGGTAAAGGGCTATCGTTATGATGTATCATCAATTAAACAATTACGGATTTTGCGATTTTTGTCTGATGTTGACCTCGTAAATCGATGGAATTCGTAGATTTCATATTATTTATTGTACCATACAGGATGTGATTTTATGAGAGATAAAAAACTACAATCTATTGACATTTCAGGATTCCAGAATGATCTAATACATTGGTATCAGAACAATAAGCGTGATCTTCCCTGGCGAAAAGATAAGGATCCATATAAAATTTGGGTTTCAGAAATTATGCTACAGCAAACAAAGGTAGATACAGTTATTCCTTATTTTTATCGATTTATTGAAAAGTTTCCAACTGTCCAAGCACTTGCAGCTGCTGATCAGCAGGATGTTCTAAAAGCTTGGGAAGGGTTAGGATACTATTCCCGCGCAAGGAATTTACAAAACGCTGTTAAGGAAGTTGTAGCTTCATATGATGGAAATGTGCCGGCTAATCCAGAGGATTTAGGAGCCT
This sequence comes from Virgibacillus salarius, assembly GCF_039521925.1. NCBI lineage: Bacteria > Bacillati > Bacillota > Bacilli > Caryophanales > Bacillaceae > Virgibacillus > Virgibacillus salarius. The sequence goes on from NZ_BAAACY010000142.1 coordinate 15,037, forward strand.
TAAAAGGCGTGGGTCCGTATACCAAAGGAGCTATCCTATCGATTGCCTTTGATCAACCAGAACCTGCGGTTGATGGCAATGTAATGCGGGTTTTCTCACGGTTATTATTGATCGAGGATGATATTGCACAGCAGCGTACAAAAAAATTATTTGAGTCTTATGTGCGAGAAATGATTGATGAATCAGACCCATCCTCCTTTAATCAGGCAATTATGGAGCTTGGGGCCTTGATATGTACTCCAAAATCACCGGCATGTCTATTATGCCCAGTTCAAGAGCATTGCCAGGCATTTGCTGAGGGTAGGCAAGAAGAATTACCAATTAAAAAGAAAGCAAAGAAACAAAAAACAATACCATATGTTGTGCTCCTAATAAAAAATGAAGAAACAGATACGTTTATCATTGAAAAACGCTCTGATAAAGGATTATTAGCTAATCTTTGGCAATTTCCAATGGTACCAATAAAAGAAATAGGATGGGAACATCTGGAAAGATGGTTCTATAATGAGTACGGTATTACCCTTCAATTGCAGGAAAAGAAAGGGAAGTTAAAGCATGTTTTTTCACATATTATTTGGCAACTTGATATTTATACGGCAACAACGAATATAAGTGTTATGGATGACCACAGATTAAAGGCAGTGGATATGTGTGAGTTAGTCAATTATCCATTTCCAGTTTCCCATCAGAAAATGATGACGTATATCGGTGCTAATCAAATATCACATAATCTTGGCGAGGCTGAGACAAAAGAATGAAGAAACAACGAACGATGATTAGTTGAAATTAATTATCGTTCGTTGTTTGATCAAAATCATTCATTTAGCACCTAAAATAAGCGAGACTCCGGCGTCCCCGCGGAAGGCGAGTATAGTTTCACGGTGCAGCGATGTTACTCCTATTGATAACATGATTATTCGTATTTTGAGTAAGAAGTTGTGTTTTGTCCTAGCCTCGCCTTCTTTTATAGTGTAGGAAATTATAAAAATAGCCCATGTGGAAAAATATGGGCGTGTTGATCCGCGTCCAGCTCCAGCGCCCAGAAACTCGGCGACTTCACGCCCCTACGCTAAGTCATCAGCGGCTCGCAAACTCGCCGTGATTCCTATATCTCCATTGACTCGCTCCAGTCGCTACGATTAATACGGGCGCTTGTGCTTTTTTTATTCTTGTCGGTTATGCATTTCTTTATTAATTTCATGCAGAATGGTTAGGCCCTCAGGGTTAATATATGGTAGCAGCTGAGATAATGCATGCTGAAAGTATACTAATTCTTCCTCATTCCACTTTGTCTTACTCATCATAGATAGCTCTGTAAAGTCTCTCTTCGATGTGGTCATTATTTCAGCCTCCAAAGCAATGCTTATCCTTAATATATGTATTTATTTCGTATCTATTCAATATTGGTAAAAACATCCACACCATGCTTTTTTTACTAAATAAAATTTGGATAAAGAAACGTGTTAGTGGACAAATTAATTATTGCGGAGGTGATATTGATGGCTAAAAAACCGAACAAAACTACTGCAGGTACAAACGTTCAAAAGGTTAAGCAACAAAACCAACAAGCCGCTCAAGGGCAAGGTCAGTATGGTACTGAATTTGGTGCTGAACAAACCAATGCTCAGGAAGTTAAACAGCAAAATCAAAAATCTCAGCAAAACAAAAAGTAACTGCGTCCCCCCAATTATTAAGAGCTCCCTTTCTTTAAGGGGGCTCTTTTATCTTTTGAGCATTTTATGTTCTTGTGTATGGTTCGTAATACTTTATATTTGGACTTATTCCCATTATAATAAATGCATGGTCAGTAACGGATGACAAGAAGAAAGGGAGATTGAATGGTTGCTCCGAAATCGGGAACAAAAATTCAGATACAAAGCTATAAACACAATGGACAACTTCATCGTGTATGGGAAAATAGTCTAGTTTTAAAAGGAACGGAAACAATTGTCATCGGAGCAAATGATAAAACAGAAGTAAAAGAAAGTGATGGAAGAAAGTGGATTACTAGGGAACCGGCAATCTGTTATTTCCATTCCAAATATTGGTTTAATATTATCGGTATGCTTCGAACGGATGGCATTTATTTTTATTGCAATATTAGTTCCCCCTTCATCTTTGAGGAAAATGCGATTAAATATATCGATTATGATTTAGATGTGAAAGTTTATCCCGATATGACATTCGATTTATTAGATGAAGATGAATATGAAGAACATCGAAAGCAAATGAACTATCCGAGGGTGCTTGATCGTATATTGCACCAACAATTGGAATATTTATTACGCTGGGTTCGACAAAAAAAGGGACCGTTTCTTCCTGGATTTGTCGATGAATGGTATGAAAGATATTTAACGTACCGTTAATAAGAAACCTTGTTACAAAGCTTGTAGCAAGGCTTTTGTTTGTAGCTATGATGTTATGCGTATAGAAATGAGAATACTAATGATAAGGAAGTTTCTAGACATGAGTTCGATAAAACAGTACATGAAGTTTGTAAAACCATATAAATGGAAGATTATTTGGACAGTACTTGTGGGAATTGTGAAATTTGGTATACCTTTACTGATGCCGCTTATATTAAAATATGTTATCGATAATATTATTGGTAATGACGGTTTGAATCAAGCTGAAAAGACGTCTCAGTTAATTTGGATAATGGGAATAGCCTTTACGATTTTCGTTATTCTGCGTCCACCCATTGAATATATTCGACAGTATCTAGCGCAATGGGTAGGCAACACCATTCTATTTGATATTCGCGATCGGCTTTTTGATCATATACAAAAGTTAAGTCTAAAGTTCTATTCAAAGACAAAAACCGGAGAAATTATTTCCCGGGTAATACATGATGTCGAACAGACAAAGACTTTTGTCATAACAGGTTTAATGAATATCTGGTTAGATCTTATAACCATTCTGATTGCGATTGGGATTATGCTAACAATGGATATTGGGTTAACGATTGTTTCAATTATTTTATTCCCATTCTTTGGTTTTTCCATAAAATATTTTTATGCACGACTACGCCAGCTAACTCGTGACCGATCCCAAGCTCTTGCGGAGGTACAGGGGCATTTACATGAAAGGGTACAAGGAATGCCAGTCACAAGAAGCTTCGCTTTAGAGGATTACGAACAAGAGCAGTTTGAGTTTAGAAACCGTAACTTTTTGAACAAGGCACTTGATCATACAAATTGGAATGCAAAGACATTTGCAGTAACGAATACCATTACCGATTTAGCACCATTATTGGTAATCGCTTATGCAGGGTATCAAGTAATTCATGGGAATTTAACGATGGGGACCATGGTGGCATTTGTTGGCTATATGGAGCGAGTTTATAGTCCGCTACGACGACTCATTAACTCATCTACGACACTCGTTCAATCCATTGCGTCCATCGATAGAGTTTTTGAACTAATGAGTGAAAAATACGATATTGTTGATAAAAAGGATGCTATTGAAGTAGAACATGTAGCAGGGGATGTAATGATTGAGAGTGTATCCTTTCAGTATGATGATGAAGAAAATGAAGTATTAAAAAGTATTAGCTTACATGTTCAACAAGGCGAAACAATTGCTTTTGTTGGTATGAGTGGTGGGGGTAAATCAACACTTGTCAGTTTAATACCACGCTTTTATGATGTAACAGCTGGTGCCATAAAAGTAGATGGTATAGATGTTAGAGATATGAAAGTCCGATCGCTTCGAGATAAGATTGGAATGGTTTTACAGGATAATACGTTATTTAGTGAATCTATTGCCATGAATATAAGGATGGGAAAGCCGACTGCTTCTGATAATGAGGTTATCGAAGCAGCAAAGGCCGCGAATGCTCATGAATTTATTCAAAGTCTGCCAAATGGATACGATACTTTAGTAGGAGAACGTGGTGTGAAATTATCGGGTGGACAAAAGCAACGTATTGCAATTGCTCGTGTGTTTTTAAAGAATCCGCCGTTACTAATTTTTGATGAAGCGACATCGGCACTTGACTTGGAAAGTGAGCATACGATTCAAGAAGCGATGGAGCATCTCGCATCTAATCGAACAACATTTATTGTTGCGCACAGGTTAGCTACGATAACGCATGCTGATCGAATTGTTCTTATTGAAGATGGGGAGATCAAGGAAGTTGGCTCGCATGATGAATTAATGAAAATGCAGGGACATTATTATGACCTATACCAAGTGCAGCATCTAGATGATGGGACATTATAGAACAGATGCACATGAGAAATTTTGCATGTGCATCTTTTTTCATAGTCTAGGATATTAAAAAATTTGCCCAATAGTTAAATATGGACGTGTTGAGCCCTGTCTAGCTACAGCGCTCAGAAACTAGGCGTTTTCACGAATCGCTCTACACTAAGTCATCATCCACTTGCAAGCTCACCTTGATTCCTTTATCTCCGTTGACTCGTTCCGTTTCAAATTGGTCGCTTGTTCTTTTGTTCTTAATCTAATTGAGCGAATTGAATGAAAGTTTTTTCATCTTCAATTAATCCACAGGAAGCACACTGTACTCTGTACTTAGGGCCTTGGTATATAGTATGAAAAACTTCTACATTACCATCTTGATAATTATTAATCGTCTCACCTGTAGTTGCATCAATTTTTATCGGCTGAGCAACTTGTTCAATTTTATTAAAACGAGTTTTGTTAGTTTTGCAGTTTGGACAGCGATATGGTTTATTCATAATACCCTCCAAAAAATTGACGTATGCTTAGTTTGTGGCAAAGCAGGAAAAGTATGCATCAACTGATCATTAGAGATATGTTTTGTGAGGAAAAGAAAATTATAGTGGTGAGCCGTCTCCTTCCGTGGACAACGCTTCAGCATCCTTGGTAGCAAAGAACGCTAACAGCGGAATCTTCAGTAGTTGCTTAGAGGAGTATTCGCTTCTTAAAATTCATACTGTCTACGTAGCTTGATAATTAATGTTGGAGGAGGAATACATAAAAAAACTGTTCCACAAGTTTTAGACTTATGGAACAGCTTCTCCATCTTATTTATCTGCCATTTGTTTAAATGCATTTCCTACTGCTTCAATCGTTTCAGCAATGTCCTTTTCCGTATGCTCGGTAGTTAAGAACCATGCTTCATACTTAGATGGTGCAAGATTAATTCCTTGTTCCAGCATCAGTCGGAAGAACGCTGCAAAAGCTTCACCATCACTCGCTTCTGCTTGAGCGTAATTAATGATTTGGCCATCTCCGAAATAAACCGTTAATGCACCGCATAGGCGATTAACAGAGATAGAGATCCCATGGTCACGGGCTTTTTCAAGAATACCTGCTTCAAGTTGTGTACCTAGGGTATCTAATTTTTCATAGACCCCATCTTTTTGCAGGACTTCCAGACAAGCAATACCTGAGGCCATAGATGCAGGATTTCCTGCCATGGTTCCTGCTTGATATGCTGGTCCGAGAGGTGCAACCTGTTCCATAATTTCTTTTCGTCCACCGTATGCACCAATTGGAAGTCCACCACCAATAATTTTACCCATTGCGGTCATATCTGGTTCAATTCCATATAGTTGTTGAGAGCTACCGTATGTAAATCGGAAAGCCGTGATAACTTCATCGTAGATAACAAGAGCACCAGCTTCATGAGTTAGGTCATTAACTGCTTGTAAAAAACCTTCCATTGGTTCAACAATTCCAAAATTACCAACAATCGGTTCAACTAATATGGCTGCAATTTGCTCTCCCCACTTATCTAATGCTTGTTTGAGGGCGTCTATATCATTAAATGGAACCGTAATGACATCTTGAGCTACGGATTCAGGTATTCCAGCTGAATCTGGTGTACCTAAGGTTGCTGGTCCGGAACCTGCTTCTACAAGGACTGCATCAAAATGTCCATGATAACAGCCGGCGAATTTAATGATCTTTGTTCGATTCGTATAAGCACGAGCGACACGTATGGTAGTCATCACTGCTTCTGTTCCAGAATTGACAAAACGAACCTTTTCTAATGATGGAATCGCTTCTTTTAGCATTTTAGCAAACTGATTTTCTAGTCGAGTAGGCGTTCCATATAATACACCAGTCGTAGCTGCATGTGCGATTGCTTTTGCAATATGGGGATGTGCGTGTCCTGTAATAATTGGACCATAAGCTCCTAGATAATCAATATATTTATTACCATCAACGTCCCAAAAATAAGCACCTTGGCCACGTTCCATGTATACCGGTGAACCGCCACCTACTGCTTTATAAGCTCGAGATGGTGAATTCACTCCTCCAACAATATGCTTGAGTGCTTCTTTATGAAGCGCTTCTGATTTAGTAAATTCCATGGTATTGCCTCCTTTGATATTACATGACCTTTTTTAGCTTGGACGTATAAATATTTCGGATGAAAATAAAGTTGAAAAAGTGAATGACGAAATAAAGCAGGAAGATATAGATACTTGGTACCATGACCGATGATACAAGCATATTCTGCAATGCTTTAAAGGCAAATCCTGCATGAATGACAGCAATAATAAAAGGCAGGAAGAATAGAAATCCTAGCTGTCTTGTCGCTATTTTTTTCATTTCTTTATTGGTAAGTCCAATACGATAAAGCGAATGATAGTGACTTAAATCGTTATCAATATCTTGATACATCCGAAAATATAGAATCGATCCAGCTGCTAAAAAGAAAAGGACACTAATAAATATACCAAAAAAGAATAGATAGGACATACTATCCTTCATCGAACTGTAGATTTCAGCTTGAGAATCTGGATAAATTTCGTCTGTGGTTGTATAAGGAAGAATATCCATAATGGTATCTACATGATGAACCCAATTTGGTATGTCCATTACATAATAAAAGAATTTTTCATCAGCAGTAGCATGTTGAATAAATTGCTCAAACGTATGATCGGAAACGATAAGCTGAAAGGAGCTATAGACAGTTGAATTTAAATCAGAATCTATAGTTGATACCGACAGTTCTGCTCGCTCATTAGCAGACTTAAACGTAAGCTTCTCTGGAAAATCCATCGTGTAGGATCTTATAATATCCTGAATAAGAATAAGCCCCTCGTTATCTTTAAGCTTGCTTGGCACTTTCCTATCATTCAGTTGAAGCATAGCCTTATAATCCGAATACTTATAGACTATAAAGGGAGTATCGTTCCATTTATCAATCGTCGATATAGAATACAAACGGGTTGGATAGACTGTCAAAGCTTCGAATGGAACATAATTTTGTTGGAAGGCGCTTTCTATTTCAGCAACATTCGCTTCAAATGCTTCGTGATTTTCCTCCCCACCACTAATTAAGGTAACATCCTGTGGTGCAAATCGTTCTGATTCTTCTTCAACACTTTGAAATAATCCAAATAACACACCTGAAGAAGTAAAGGCTACTGCGCTTAAAATAGTTACTATAAATAATAAGCGTGCATGATCCTTAAGTTTATAAGTTAAATCAGAGATCATTAATAGATTTAAATCTTTATATAAATATTTTTTTCGCCGGCGTAAAACGGTTGTAAAGCCAATGATAAACTGCGTAAACAAAAAATAAGTACCTGGAATGATCAGGGCCAGTATAATGAACATACGATATAATATAGAAATCATATCGGAAGTATAGGCCAGATAATAGGAATACCCAATAGCCGTGAGTGCCAGTAAGCTTAATATCCATGAAAATCGAGGTTTTTCTTTCGGAGTTTTAGTACCTCGAAACACTTCCATAATCGATTTTGTACGCAAGGACCAGACAACCGCAATAGAATTTAGCTCAAACATAATAAAGAATAGTGCTACGGTTATACCAATTGCTTTCCATGACAAGTAGAAGGGAAGAATTTCTCCCGTCCCTAAAATAGCAGAAAAAATCATTAAAAAAAGCTTTGTTAATAGTGCTCCTATGATGATACCAGTAATGATAGAGGCAAGCCCAATAATGGTGTTTTCTGTTATTAACAAGCGGTTTAATTGTGATTTACTAATTCCTAATGTCGTTAGTAGCCCATACTCTTTTTTTCGAGATTTAATAAAAGAGGTAGTAGAATACAGAACGAATAAGAAAGAAAATAGATATATAAATACTTCTGAAACGATTATTCCACTTTTAACAATATCTCTAAAGTCATATTTTTCTATCTTTGGATGAAAAATAACGACAGCGTACATGAAAAAAACAATCACTGCAAACATACAACTCAAGAAGTAACTAAGGTATGTACGGGTGTTCCGTTTCACATTGTTAAAAGCGAATTGTCTGAAGGTCATTCGTATTGCCTCCTAGTAAGGACTGCACATTTAAGATGTCTTGAAAAAAGCTTTGACGATTATCACCACGATGGATTTCATTAAATAACCTTCCATCCTTAATAAAAATGACCCGCCCACAAAAACTCGCGGCAAAAGGATCATGGGTGACCATTACCGTAGTTGCTTGATTTTCTTGCTGTAGCTGCCTAAGTGATTCCATTACTTGTAGGGAAGCTTTTGAATCAAGATTTCCTGTCGGTTCATCTGCAAATATAATGGTTGGATCATGAATGATCGCTCTGGCAATAGCTGCACGCTGCATTTGGCCACCAGATACTTCCATAATTCGCTTATGAATGATCGTATCAATTCCAAGCTGCTTCGATACCGTTACTAATCGTTTTTCCATTTCTTTTACCTTCATTTTATTTAACGTCAAAGGTAAAAGAATATTTTCTCCTATGGTTAACGTCTCTAATAGATTATAGTCTTGAAAGATAAACCCCATTTCCTTTCTGCGGAATTTGGCAAGTTTTTGTTGTGAGAAGGAAGTTAAGTTTTTTTCATTAATGATTATTTTTCCAGAACTCGGCACATCGATAGTGGATAAGAGGTTTAATAACGTTGTTTTACCACTACCTGATGGTCCCATAATACCAATAAATTCACCTTTATTAACAGTTAAGTGGAAATGATGTAGGGCTTCGTAGGATCTTCCGCGTTTACTTCCATATATTTTTGTTAAGTTATCTGCTTTAAGTACTTGCATGGTTTACCTCCTATTCGCGATGCTTTAGTGCTGTAGCTGCTCTGCTCTATATAGTATAGTAAAATACTGCATCATTCCTCTATTGTTCTTTCTTTCAAATGAAAAAATTAACCTTACAGTCTTGTAAGGTTAGCTTAAATGAAAGTGAATGGTCACAGTTGTTCCCGCACCCTCCTCAGACGAAATGAATAGATCATGTCCGAGTTCTTGGCAAATTTCTTTTGAAAGATAAAGCCCCATACCAGTAGATTCTCGAAATTTTCTTCCATTACGCCCTGTGAAGAAGGGGTCAAAAACCCTTGTTAGATCTTCACGCGGGATACCATAACCAGTATCCTTTATCTCGAGGGAGAGTAGCTTTTTCTTTTTCGTAGTGGAAAAGTATATATACTTTGAATCAGGCTTTGAGTATTTAATGGCATTCGAAACAGCTTGGTTAAGAACGAATCGTAGCCATTTAGGATCTGTCGTAATCTTCTCATGCTCATCCATTGCCAGTTCAGGAAATACTTGATTACGGATAAAGCTTGATTTGAAATCTTGAATCACTTCTTTTACAACATTTCGTATCGCAACCTGTTGTACATGGAAATCTCGATCGAATTTTTGCAAGCGTGATTGATATAATGCTAAATCTAAGCCTTGCTGCATTCGTTCTAACTCCTCTTCCATACTATGTAAGAAATGATGAGGAAGCTGTAATTTTTCTTTTTGTAAGGTTAAATGCATGACAGATACAGGTGTTTTCATTTGATGTACCCATTGTTGAATAAAGTGAAATTCCATTTGTTTTTGCAATTTAAGCTGCTCAATTTCCTCGGCATATTGATTTGACTGCAGATCATGCTGTCTTTTAAGATTTTCCAGTAAACGATTTGGTGGATCTGGTAGCCAATTACTATATCCCTCATCTCGGTGAATGATCATATAATAATCGCGTAGTCGATAATAACGATAAGCTAAAAAGAGTAAAAGGCAACATGTAAGCAAAATAAGTAAATAATAGATGATATCCCAACTTAATGGCACGGAAGTAATACCGTAAAAAAGCTGTATAATCGCTATTACAAGAAAGAGCTGTAGATAGAAAAAAAGGATAAATGGAATACTATCTTTTAAAAAGTCTTTCATTGTTGCTCGCTCCAAGTATTAATCATTTTATAACCAGCGCCTCGTACTGTTTGTATGCTTTGTTCTATTCCAATGTCTTCTAGTTTCTTACGAAGACGTGTAATATTAACAGATAAAGTATTATCATCAACAAACTGCTCATCATCCCAAAGCATTTCTAATAAGTAAGTTCGAGATAATACTTGATTAATATTATCCATAAACGCTTTTAATAAAATAAATTCATTTTTTGTTAATAGCGCTTTTCGTTCTTGGAACATAGCTTCCATTGCTGTTAAATAGAGACTAAAACCAGCAACCTCTAGTAAATCAGCTTGCTTACTGCTAGCATATTCTCCATAAATTCGCCTCATAATACCTTTTATTTTTGCTTGAACAACATCGAAATTAAAAGGCTTTGTTATATAATCATCTCCACCATTTTCAATTGCCATTACTTGATCCATTCCAGAATCCCGCGCAGAAATAAAGATAATTGGACAATTAGATACACTGCGAATTTTACGGCACCAATAAAATCCATCGTACCTGGGTAGATTGATATCAAGTAGAATTAAATGAGGTTCAATTTCCATGAATTCTTCTAGAATATGTTCGAACTCTGTTACAATGCTCACGTTGTATTCATACTTTTCAAGGTAATCCTTCAATAATCCGGCTATTTTAGGATCATCCTCAATGAGGTATATTTTTTTCATCTCTTGCCACCGTCCTTTTCTTCAATAAAGGGAAGTGAGTATCTAGTTCCAACCAGAAGTAAGGATGGACATGATACACGTATTGTTTTACTTCTATAGCATTCATTCTATCCTATCTTATCCAGAATATAAAATAAATGACAAGCATACTTCGTCTACTGCATAGATATAGAATAACACTAGGTAGAGGGGATAGGATGGTCATCGTGCTTTGGTTAGTGATCGGAGGGGTTATTACAATATTAATAAGAAGCCTTATTGATTTTATTCGAGGAGGAAAGGTTCAGAAGCGACTGCGTGAAAGTGGATTTTCTTTAGAACTTTTCTATGCACTTCTTATTATATATTGCATCGTGATTGTTGGGTTTGCAGTTATTTATTTTTTGTTATCGATGGAGGGCATTATTCTAGTAGAAAATGGAGAACTGAGACAGGTGAATGCGCTAGGATCGATGATACATTCTTTATATTTTAGCGGAGTAACAATACTAACAATAGGTTATGGGGATATAACACCAATTGGAATTGGTCGGTTCATTGCTTTAATCGAAGCGCTGGTTGGTTATATTCTTCCAACTGCATTCGTACTGCGACTTGTCCAGAATCAGGAGCGAAGCAGAGATCAATGAAACGTATGCTCTAATATGCTATAGTAAAGATAGAAACAGTTATTTGGAGGGATAAAATGACAGTACAAGCAGGAGAAAAAGTAGCTAATTTTACATTACCAGACCAAGATGGGAATCAAGTGAGCTTATCCGATTTCCAAGGCAAGCATGTTGTTCTCTATTTCTATCCAAAGGATATGACACCTGGCTGTACGACGGAAGCTTGTGATTTTCGTGATGCTCATGAAAGCTTTAAAGAATTAGATGCTGTAATTATTGGAATTAGTCCTGACCCAACTACATCGCATCAGAAATTTATGGAAAAACATGATCTCCCTTTCTTACTTTTAGCAGATGAAGACCATCAAGTGGCTGAACAATTTGGAGTATGGAAGCTGAAAAAGAATTTTGGCAAAGAGTATTATGGCATTGAACGGTCAACGTTTATTATTGATAAGGAAGGAACATTGCAACAGGAATACCGGAAAGTTAAAGTGAAAGGCCATGTGGAAGAAGCTTTAACCTATATTCGTGAGCGACTAAACTAAATTAAGAGGTAGTAGGTAGCTATTTAAGGCTACACAGCTTGTAGACGTACATCATCTACAAGCTTTTCTCTTGCATCATTTTTTAACACCATATGCTAAAAGACTTCAGTATGATCTTCCATCCCGTATATTGATGAGAACGGATCTAATAAATGCATCACTAGCAAACCGACCGTGGCTTTTCTGAAATATTGTCATAGTTCACATTCAGGTTGAATAGATTATAGTACTATCAACTCTATTAAAGAGATCTGAGGTGGTTACGTTGGAAATACAAAGAAGATCGACAAGAATTGGGAGAATAACTAGTGTGCAGAGTAGAGGATATCGTATCATTAAACGCTTATTCGATATTATTGGTAGTACAATATTGCTACTTTTACTAGCGCCGGTCATGTTTTATATTTATAGGAAAATAAAAAAATCTGAAGGAAAGCCTGTTTTCTATCAAGAGCTTCGATCTGGGGCAAATAATAAACCATTTGTTTTATATACATTTCGTACAACTACGACTCCTTCACGTGTTATCCATGGTTTTCCTCCATATCCATTTCCACCTTCATGGCAGTCAGGGGTGCCAAATGAATTTACCTTCATTCCTAATCCGACCGTAACGATAACCTCAACCGGATTGTGGTTAAGAAAGTATAAATTGGATAAGCTACCAATGTTGTTTCATGTATTCATTGGTGACATGAGCTTTGTTGGACCACAATCAGAACTTCAGGAAATAACAGAATTTTATAATGTATATCAAAAGCAACGATTAAAAATTCGACCAGGTATAACCGGTGTCGTTCAGCTTGCGAATAAGAAAAAATTAACGTATAAACAGCAACTGGAAATGGATTTAAATTATATTAAATATCATACTTGGCGGACAGACATACAAATACTTTGGAAAACCATAAAAAAGGTAGTCTAACCGTTCATCCTACCTTCCTGTTCTATTGGCTGAAAAACCATTAATATAGAACTAAGTAATGGAGATAGGAGAGAATCAATCATGATATTATTCACGGCAAGCATTTCTGAAAAACATCAGAATCGACTATTAGAAAAATATCCCGAGCAGACGTTTGTTTTTGGGGGGGAAGGAAGAATTAGAAACACAGATTGCAGATGCCGAAATAGTGGTTACGTATGGAAATGATATCAATGATCGTCATATCGGTCGGGCAATTCGGTTAAAGTGGCTGATGGTATTATCAGCAGGAGTCGACGAATTACCACTACTTTCAATAGAAAGAAAAAACATTCTACTTACAAATGTAAGTGGAATTCATAAAACGCCAATGGCAGAGTACGTTTTTTCAATGCTATTACAGGTTTACCGTCAGGCAAAGCAACTATATGAGAATGAAAGCAATCATCGATGGGATCAACGAGTTAATATGGTAGAACTTTCGGGAAAGACAATGCTCATTCTTGGTACAGGTGCGATTGGTCAAGAGGTAGCTCGCCTTGCAAAAGCGTTTCAATTACAGACCATTGGTATCTCACGTAGTGGGCAAGCACTCGAGAACTTTGATGCGATTTATCTAACGGATGAATTATATCGATTATTACCCTATGCAGATATTGTTGTATCTGTTTTACCGAGTACGAAAGAAACAAAGAGACTATTTACGATCAAGCATTTTCAACAATTACCAGAACAAGCTGTGTTTCTAAACAGGTCGTGGTGATGTTGTAGCTGAAGAAGTTTTATTAGAAGCTATCCAAAAGGAGTACATAGCACATGCTATCCTCGATGTGTTTAAAGCGGAACCGTTACCAATAGACCACTCATTCTGGGAAGAGGAAAATATTACGATAACACCGCATATCTCTGGGTTGTCAGAGCAATATGTAACGAGATCTCTAGAAATTTTTCTACAAAACCTTGATACGTATATAAGTGGGGAGTATGATTTTATCAATAAAGTGGATGTCAGGAGGGGATACTAATGATGCGAATTTATACACGTTCTGGAGATAAAGGCGAAACATCATTACTATATGGAAAGCGGGTTGTCAAAAACGACATGCGAGTGGAGGCTTATGGGACCTGTGATGAAACAAATTCAATGATTGGACTGGCCCTAAGCTTTTTACAAGAAGAAACGTTTAAAGGGAAAGAACAGTTGCTGGATAGGATGTACCGTGTCCAAACCATATTGTTCCATGTAGGTTCAGAACTAGCTACACCTGTCGGTAAGGAAGTAACATGGGAATTGAAGCAAAAGCATATTAAGGAATTAGAAGATCAAATAGATGATTGGGATGCGCATTTGCAGCCGTTAAAGAATTTTATCCTTCCATCTGGTCATCGAGCGTCGGCGGCATTGCATACAGCGAGAACAGTAGCTCGCCGTGCAGAAAGGTTGGCAGTAGGAATTAAGGATGTAAATCCACTTGTCGTAGCTTATTTAAATCGTATTTCTGATTTTTTGTTTGTTGCAGCGCGTTATATTAATCAATTACTAGGTGGAGAAGAGAGACCACTAGAAGTAGATGTCTAATAGTGGAATTATTATCAAATGAGAATTAGGTTATATAAACGATGGAATATAATATACTAATATTGACAGAATACATGAAGAAGGCGTAAACTAATTATAAAGATTATAAATTAATAATTAATTATCATTTATAGAAACTATTGAAAGCGAGGTGGATGAGGGTGTCTGAAAATCGATTACAGGAAGCAATAAATACATTAAAAGCGTCAGGCGTCCGGATTACACCACAACGACATGCGGTTCTTGAGTATCTTCTCAATGCTATGGTTCATCCAACAGCTGATGATATTTATAAAGCACTTGAAGGTAAGTTTCCAAATATGAGCGTTGCCACTGTTTATAATAATCTCCGGGTTTTACGAGAAATTGGTCTTGTACGCGAGCTAACCTACGGTGATGCATCCAGTAGATTTGATTGCAACACATCGGATCACTATCATATCATCTGTGAGTCATGTGGAAAAATTGTTGACTTTCACTACCCACCATTGGATGAGGTAGAGTCATTAGCTGAACAGGTTACTGGATTTAAAGTCAGTCATCATCGCATGGAAGTGTATGGTAAATGCGAGGAATGCCAAGAGACAGCTACCAAAAAGCACTAATTAAATGTTATCTGCTCCAAATACCTATTTAAGGTGTTTGGAGCTTTTTCTATAAAAATTTCATAAATAGGTATAAGGTCATAGGTATTTATACTAAAAAATTCGCCAGTCGTGGCGAATTTTTATTTAACGTACGATAGTAAAAACACTTTATTCTATTTAGAAGGTGAAATATGTGCTATTGATTCTTTTCTTTTTGCTTCGCCCTTATTTCTTTACGATAACGACGTGTGTTATATTTCTCATCGAATTCCTTACCTTCTAGATCTTTATCCAAGGTTAATGGCTGTTTACAATGCATACAAGCATCTACTCGTCCAAGCATTTTTGTAGGTTTTTCACAGTTTGGACATACGATTGGAACTGCTTTTAATGATAGTGTTCCAATCCAAAGATAGACAACGCAGCTTAAAATAACCATAATAACACCGAGAATAAAGAAGATTACCATTAACCATTCTATTCGCTTGGTCAAAATGCCACCATACATTAATAAAATACCAACAAACACTAGGATTAAGGCAAATGATCGAATTTTATTTATCTTACTCGAATAGACTATCTGAGCCATGTCGAACCTCCTTATTCATACACTAGGTAGTATAGCATATTTTAATAGAAAATTTGATTGTAAGAAAGGATTTCAAATATCGACAACGAAATATAGTATAAGTAAGCGAATCAACTAAACATATATGAAAGAAATTAAAAACTGGAGGAAATCGCAATGGAAAATTTCCTGAGACCCATTTATCAAAAACATGCAAGTGATTCTAATACATTAGGCGTATTAATTCTTGAGAAAACAAAGCCAGATAGCCCAATTACTGATAACTTTGACGTTATATTACTAATTATTGTGAAGGAATCACAACAAGATTGGTATGTCAAGCACTATGAATTTGATCATAAAACCTGTGCACTACATATGGTAAAAGAAGATTTATTAATGAAGTGGATTGATACGAGCGGTTATCGAACTGCTGTAGAATGGATTATTTATGGAAAGGTGATTTTTGATCGTAATGAGTACATCCTTCAGCTGAAAAGTCAATTACGAGATTTTCCTGATAATAAGCGTGATTTAAGAAAAGCCATTGAATTCGGTAAATTAGTGAAAAGTTATAATGAAGCGAAAGAATTGTTTGAATCGGAGGAATATAAGGATACGAATAGCAAAATACTATACTCCTTACACTATTTAGCACGACTTGCAGTTATTGAAAAAGGGTATTATCCAGAGGTTACTGTTTGGAGTCAGGTTAAGCAAATCGATCTTGAAGTATATAAGCTATATGAAGAGTTTATTGAAAGCAATGAAGATATGAAGAAGCGGATTCAGCTAATGCTGATAGCAATGGATTATGTCATTAGCAGTAGAGCAAAGGTTTCCGTAAAGCATTTATTAGATATTATGGAAACAAGTGAAGATGCTTGGTCTTATGCTGATCTGAAATCATTGCCAATGATCTCACCGTATTCGTTGGATTTATCTGCTATAATTGCCTACTTGGTAGAGAAGGACATTATTTTAACGGTAAGAGAGGAAACAAAGGGAGCAGGTGTTTACCATCGTAAGTACATAATTCATGATTAGTGGAACCACCTTCTGCTTGAATGCATAGGATTATATGGGTGATGCAGGAATACAAACGGTTAATACTGCATCCCCTTTGATATTTTTATTAAGGTGCTATTAAAAAAATGTAAAATAACCGTTGACTTTGTAATATAACCATGATAAAGTTAAATCCGTCGCAAAAATCCGGTTTGGATTTAACGACAGAAAACAAAAAAATATAAATTGTTTGTTGACATAAAACTAGCAAACATGATATATTAATAAAGTCGCCAATTTGAACAGCGAAAAAGTTAAGTGAAAAAAGTTCTTGACTTAAGTTGATCAAACTGGTATAATGAAAGAGTTGCTGTCGCAAAAAGCAGCAAACTAATTTGCTCTTTGAAAACTGAACAAAACAACCAGTATGTCAAGAGAAAACATGCAACTGTTTTTTCTTAAAAATAACCAGAAGGAAACTTCTGGAGCAAGCTAAGACATCATAAT
>NZ_BAAACY010000143.1:0-18651 GCF_039521925.1 Virgibacillus salarius
TTTGAATGATATAAAGTAAACGGGAGAAAAACGGAGTAATTCTGAGATAATTTTAATTTATAGAGGGAGGAGTACAAATGAAAAAAATTGTACCCCATTTACGAATTAAGAATTGCAAGGATGAAATAGCATTTTATCAAAAAGTATTCGGTGGCGAGATCAGAAATACACAGATGTCAGATGGTATTGAGATGTTTCAGGGCCATGAAGGTAAGTATATTCATGCAGAATTGCATATAAATGAAGACTGTATTTTATATATGGCAGATGTATTTGATGAGGAGATTATTCAAGGTAGTGATGTCCTATTAGGTCTAGATCTAGAAAGTGAAGAGGAAATCACCAACATTTATGAAGCGTTAGCTAAAGATGGTGAGGTGAAAATGAAGTTACAAGATACCTTTTGGGGTGCAAAGCATGCAATGGTTACCGATAGAAACGGCATTTCATGGGAGTTAAATTATACGAAAAAAATTCAAAACGATGCTTGAGCGTAAGATATGGGAGGGTAAGCTAATGAAGCGAAAAGTAAGAACGATTCAACAGCCGCTATTACCAGAAGGTTTAAGTCAGATATCTTTATCGGATATTTCCAATGAAACACTAGTGGAAATCGGAAAGGTTACATATGTTGATGGTCCGATAGAAGCAGAGCATGTGCGGTTTGAGGAAGTTCATTTTAGAAATGTAAATCTAACGGGGTCAAAGCTGCCATTTTCTTCTTGGTCCAACAGTATCCTTGAAGATTGCGATCTGTCACATGTGGATTTTAGCAGGACCCGTTTTCATCGCGTATTATTCAAAAACTGTAAATTAGCTGGAACGGATTTTGATCAGACGGAACTTCGTGATGTTTATTGGCAAGAGTGTCAAGCTCCATATGCCTTATTTAATCAAATGGATATGCGTGATGTTTGTTTTACGAATTGTTTATTAAAGGGTGCGAATTTTTTAGATTCGAAATGGGACTATGTTCAATTCGGACATTCAACGATTGATGATGTCCAATTTACAGGTACGTCCTTAAAGAATGTTGATTTAAGCAATTGTCAATTTACAACGATTCATACGAATGCCGAAGAAATAAAGGGAGCAATCATTTCAGCTGAGCAAGCCGTTTCTTTTATCGAATTGTTTGGTGTGAAGGTAAAAGATTAGGGTACTGCATGAAGGAGAAGGTAAAGATGATACAGGTATTCGGTAAGGTCGTTGATTCTGAAACACGATGTATCCACTATCATTCCGAAAGAGATGTTATCGCCATTAAATGTAAAATGTGTCAAACGTATTATCCATGTTATTACTGTCACGAGGAAGCAGAAAAGCATACGTTTACTAGATGGAAGGAAGAGGAATTTTCTAATAAAGCCATCCTTTGTGGAGTGTGCAAAACGGAATTAACGATTAATCAGTATTTGCAAATGAGTAAATGTATGCACTGTGGATCTGTGTTTAACGAGGGATGTAGGCTACATCATCATTTGTACTTTGATTAAAGATAAAGAGAAATGTCTCCTAAAAATGTTAGATGAAGCAACTGGAATATGCGAAACTTCTGTGGTAATCGTAACGGTTGTGATGACCTCGTCATTATATCTCTACTCACGAGGAGGTTAAACTATTGCACGGATATTCCAGTTGTGTGAAAAGAGAGCTAAGTTTTGGGATGTAGTATTTGTGTTCTTTTTTAGAAAAACCCCCGCTGTAAAGCTATAACGTGCTATGAAAAGTAAAAATGCTATAAAAATAACTACTGAAAAATATCTGATTTCTCTCTAGTTAAGGGACTCCTCGTCTAAAATTGTCCTTTATACCAGCTAAAATACCCCAACTTAATAGAAATCATAATAATAATGAAAAAAAGGAGAAGCATACCCACCAAAAAAGTCCAATCCTGCCATTTAACCGTAAATGTTCTATAAAAGGTGCGTTGCCTCTCGCCGCTGAATCCTTTAGACTCCATAGCTACTGCTGTTCGTTCTGCTTTGCGAATTGCTCCGGCAAGTAAAGGGATTGCATAGCGTTTATATTGTTGTATGGATTCTTTTATTCCGTTAGCTCTTCGTACCCCTCTTATTTGATGTGCGGCACGGATTTGGTTAAGCTCATCTTTCATTAAAGGTAAAAAGCGATACCCAGCTAATACCCCATAAGCTAATTTTGGAGATAGCTTGCATTGCTGCATGAGACTTAGAATGAAATGCACCATATTTGTCGTGAAGATAAACATAAATGATAAGGATGCGAAGGCAAGCATCCGCAATGTTAATGCTAACGCTACCGTAACATCTTCCTTTGGTATATCCCAAAATAGAATCTCCATGGTATCATGTGGTCGATTTGGTTCATCAGCAAAGGCAAGCGTTGTCCAAAGCATACCAACGGATAATAGGATGATAATTAAGAAATAAAGCATGTATCGTTTCCAAGCAATTTTTCCACATACGAAAGTAAGGAGGATGGTGAATAAGCAATAAACTAGTGGTGTAAATGGATCAAACACAAAGGTCAATAGACACACTAATAGAATAACGGTAAAAGCTTTAATGCTTGGATTAAGTTGATTTAATAGCGAAGTCATGCTGATTCACCTCCAAATGTTGTTGCAGTTGAATTCGGGTTGGGTAGTCTAAGTGCCATCTTCGTAAGTCCGAATCCTTCCATAATTGGTCTGGTGATTGATCTCTTATAATTTCTCCGTTTTCTAAAACAAGGACACGGTCCGCATATTTGTCGACGATATCCATGTCATGTGTAACCATGATAATGGATGTGCCTTTGGCATGCCGTTCTTTTAACATTTGCATAAGCTTTAAGGTAGAAGCGGCATCCTGCCCGAAGGTAGGCTCATCTAGAAAGAGTATTTTTTGTTCATCGACAATCATTGTGGCTACACTGAGTCTCCTTTTTTGTCCCTGACTTAGCGAATAAGGATGGCGATGCTCGAATCCTTGTAATTGGCAATTGACTAGGGTGTAATGTACTTTCTCTTCTATATATGATTCTGAATATGGATGCAGACGTAAGCTGTAGGCAATTTCATCAAATACAGTGTCTGTAATAAATTGGTGCTCCGGATTTTGAAACACGTATCCAATCTCTTTTCGCAATAATTTTTCCTTCCAATTACGGATAGGATGCTGACGTAGGAGAATGTCTCCGTGTGTAGGAGCTTCAATACCACTAAGTACTTTTGTTAACGATGTTTTGCCGCTTCCATTAGCTCCAATGATTGCTACAAATGAGCTCTCATACAGATCGAAATCAATTTGATGAAGTACCCTTTTTTGTTTTTTATTTTGAGTAACACGCGAAGCAGATAGTATAATGTCTGCTTGGTGAGCTGCTGGTATTGTCTTTTCTAAAAAGCTATTGTCCATATATGTAACTAATGATGGGGTATCCTTGATTGTTAACGGTGGACTGATATAAGCAGCTTTGTTTTGTTCGGCTGCTGTAAGTACAAGTTTTGTTATTTTTGGCAGGCAAATCCCCTCTTCTAGCACGCTTTCTTTATTATCCGAAATGATCCGTGCTAGTGGGCCATCATACATACATTTTCCGTCCTTAGATAATATGAAAGAACGGTCGATAAAAGATACCCAGCCTTCCAATTGATGTTCGATAACGATTATTCCCATTGATTTTTTCTGTTTAATGGTTTGAATAGTCTTGATAAATTCTTGAGTCGCTTGTGGATCTAAATTGGCGGTCGGTTCATCCAAGATAAGTATCTCTGGTTCTAGTGCTAGCACACAGGCTAATGCTAATTTTTGTTTTTGTCCTCCAGAAAGGGATGAAATGACAGAGTGCTTGTCATCTATTAAGTCAACCATTTGTAATACTTCGTCTATTTTTCTAGATATTTCAAGCGGCGGTGTACAAATATTCTCTAGGCCAAAGGCAATTTCATCTTCTACCGTTAACATACAAAATTGGCTTTCTGGATCTTGGAATACGACGCCAACTTGTTTGCTAATTGTACCGGGATGTGCATCGTGTATAGATTGACCGAATATGGTAACATCACCTGTCATTTTACCGTCTAATTCACGCGGGTATATACCATTTAAACAGTGTGTTAACGTACTTTTTCCGCTACCACTTGGTCCAAGTAGTAGCATGGTTTCCCCTCTGTCTAACTGAAAGCTCAGATTAGAGATGATTGGTTTATCATTATCTTCATGAAACCAGAGTGAAAGATTAGATACGTTGATCATGATGCGGAACGTTCCTTTCTGATTTGTTTACCAAGCGCAAAACTAGATAGTACGCCTGTTTTCGCGAGTGAATCACTAATTGCTTTTCCGAGCAAACCTGAAATGATTGCCCCACTAATCATTCTTATACATAACATACCTAATATGTATGGAGTACTTAAGGCAGTATAGCCTGATCTAAAATATCCCCAAACAAAACTAAATATAGCTGCTCCAACACCGGCTAACATTAATACCCAAAGTGAATAGCGTTTCCATTTTGTTAGAGCAAAGGCAGCTTCTGCGCCAAGACCCTGTATAATACCCGTAATAATAATGATTGGTCCCATAGCATTACCGAGGAGCATTTCTACCGTTGCAGCAATTGTTTCTGACAAAAATGCAGCTCCGGGTTTACGAATGATATAAGCCGCAATAATGGATACAATAAACCAAATACCAAATATAAAGTCATATCCTATGGGTCCCATGAACGACACGAGAATTTTTCCAATAGGTAAAAATGCTAAATAAACGATACCGAAGACTACGGAAAGAATAGACATAACAATTATTTCCTTTAGCTTCCAATTATTCAAAGTATCTCCCCCTTTTTAGATGGGCTATTTGCAGATATGGTGGTTGTCATAACTAGATGTGATGAATAACTACTTTCTAAATTTGTAAAAACACGTTCAAGTCCATCGAATATAAGTTTTCCATCCCCGTCTAGCCTTGTAGCATAGTGGATAGAGCTAACCTTAACCCCATGGAGCTTCAATTCCTCAATTTGGTTATAAATGATGTTCATATAATTTCCTCCACCCAACGGATAAAGGGAAAATTTGCCGGCAACTTCTTGCTGAAGGTTATTTGTATTTAAATTTAATCGATGGTCGTCCGTTGATAGATATACATCCTCATCGGAGTCTCCCGGACAGCCGATGGAGTAGGTGGCACTAAACACGACATGGTGTCCTGTGCTGGCCGCATGCAAAAAAAGTGCCTTGGTTACATCAAAAACATGTGTGATCTTGCCACGTACACAGGTTTCTACATCTGTTGTTTTAATCCAAACCTTAGATGTATCTACGTTTTTCAGTGAAGTTGTAATTACATCTACAAATTGATCTGTCATTGGATAGATGGCAAAAGAGCAACCAGCAATCCGACTATTAATACAGTTCAATGCTTGTTCGTTCATATCATTTTCCTCCTAATAAATAGTCATGTCAGTGAAGTTATACATAAATAAAAAAGACTGCATTCTTTGGGAATGCAGTCTTCAAAAATATATGTAGGCTATGCCTATAAAATGATATATGAACGACTGCACTTCCCCACGCTAGTATTATCTAGATCGGGTTATAAGGGTCAGAGTAGTCTCTTCTCAGCCATGTACATAGCTCCCCTAGTGCAATTTAAAATAGATATGCAGTTTTTATGTATTTATATATTCTACTAATAGAATAGTTCAATTAGTGCTTTTTGTAAATACGATAAGTGATATACTGTGAAATAAAGCAACTTATAGAACTGCTAGACTTTTTGACTTGATACCTCACATTGCAATGAAGTACATGAACAATGTAATCAAAAGAGTAATAAGCTAAAATGTTGGGTGTATAAGAGAATAGTGAGCAGTTATCATTCTCTAGAATTATACTTATTCTGTATCCGATGTACCTCGTCCATTAACTCGTTGCCAATAATCGTAGTCATCTGATCGTATACAGCTTTCCATGCATTCTTCCATTGCTCTCTTTCTCTTGTTGTAAGAAAGTGAATAGTAACAACATCTTTTTTTCTTAATTCACGTGTATAATGATCATTCATCTCAATCGCGTGACGTTTCCCCCAATCCGTTGCTTCACTTAAGGCAGCTTGAATGGCTGATTGATTATATTCAGATAATGATTCCCAAAAAGGCTTATTAATAAAAACACCGTATCCGAGATAACCGTGATTGCTCATAGTTACAAACGGTTGATGCTCATAGAATTTTTTAGAGTAAATATTAGAAATCGTATTTTCCTGTCCATCAATAAAATGTACTTCCAAGTTTTGATAAGTTTTATTAAATGGTAAGCTACTTGTGCTAGCATGTACTTGATTAAATTGTTCCTTAATAACAGGACTAGGCATAATACGGAAATGGAGTCGGTTTACATCATCTGGTAGTTTGATAACGTGTACTTGATTCGTAAGCTGTTTATAACCGTTATACCAAAAAGTCAAGCCCTTCACGTTTGTATTATGAAGGTTTGCAAGCAATGTTTTCCCTATTTTACCCTCATATGCTTCCGTTACTGCCTCGTGTGTAGGGAATGCATAGGGGAGATCAAGGATACCCCATTTGGGAAATAGCTCACTTACCTTAGCTGTTGCCGGGGCAATCATTTCAACATTCCCATTTTGGATGGCTTCCCACTCATTGGTGTCATTATATAGAGACCCATTTGCATAAATGTGGACTTTGATTCTTCCATTTGTTTTTGCTTCTACAAGTTGAGCAAACTTCCGGGCTGTTTGTCCCTTTGGTGTGTCAGTCGCAACAACATGACTAAACCGAATGATGATTTGTTCACGTAATCCCTCTTGTTCATCATCATAATCATCTGTTCCACGAATTGTCTCGAAGTCAATTCCAATTACGACAGCGGAAACAAGTCCTGTTATAATAAATGTTAGAATTATAAAAAAGTTTCGCAAATAATTACCTCCATGAACTAAATAGAGAAAGTTCAGTGTGTGGTCATTCATCCCGCATATAACCGCAGTAAGCTCCCGCTTCAAGTAATAAAGAGAAACCAATAAGGGCGATGGATCGACTGCCGGTAAATGTCCGATTGGTTCGGGCCTCCATGGAAGTAGGTCACAAAGGCGTTGCCACAGGAAGTGGCGAATGAAGCCTTTGTACGTATTTGTTTTAGTAAAAACGGACGGAAGTTTTACTTTATCCCGCATATAACTGGCAGTAAGATACCCACTTCAAGCAATAAAGAGAAACCAAAATGGGAAGTGTGGAACAACTGCCAGTAAATGTCCGATTGGTTCACCTAACCATCCGTGGGGATAAACAAAACCCCCCCACGGATGGAAGTTTCACTTTATTTTATCATAATATTCTATCAATCATTAAACTTAAGGAGAAGTGGGGAATGGTAAGTCTTCGTAAAATGCCAATTAGACTAAAGATTATGATTCTATCTTTTGGGATTGTTCTATTTACGCTCTTAATTGGTGGCATTATGCTTATCGGCAATCTTTTTCAAGGAAAAGAAGAAGGGCTTGGTGAGCGTGGACTTATGACAGGGAGGATCGTGGCGAACTTACCAGAAATAAAGGATTCAATTGTAAAAGCACGAGGCTGGAAAACAATCAATCCAATTGTTGAGCGAATACGTACGATTAATCAAGTTGATTACATTGTTGTTTTAAATATGAACCGTATCAGATTCTCCCATCCAATCGAAAAACAGCTCGGAACGGTATCGTCAGGGAAGGATGAAGGGGCTGCTTTTGCTGAGCATAGTTATGTTTCAAAAGCGAAGGGGGAACAAGGAACTGCTATCCGTTCTTTTGTTCCAATTGTTAATGATAGTTTTGAACAAATAGGAGTAGTGCTTGTCGGAAATATGCTCCCATCATTTTGGAACATACTTTTATCTATACGAGTAGAAATAATGATCATTGCTTTACTGACAATAGCCTTTGGAATCATTGGTTCTTATTTATTGGCAAGACATGTTAAAGAACAGACGTTTTGGATGGAGCCATATGAGATAGCGAGGGTGCTAAAAGAGAGAACAACAGTTTTTCAAGCAATGCATGAAGGCGTTATTGCTGTAGATCGTGATGAGCGGTTAGTTGTTTTTAATGAAAAGGCAAAAGAGATTTTACATATTGAAATGGATGTTAATGATGCTCTCATGAGTACGGTCTTGAAAGACAAAGTAATGGTACAGCAATTAAGAGGGCAGACGGCAGCTTATAATGAAACATTGAGAGTTCATGAGAAGCTAATTATGTTAAATCGGATTCCAATAGAAATAGAAAACGAACGGATAGGCTGTGTGGTGGTTTTTCAAGATCGGACAGAAGTTACAAAGATGGCAGAGGAGTTAACAGGTGTAAAAGCTTTTGTCGATGCATTACGTGTTCAAAATCATGAACATATGAATAAGCTTCATACAATTGCAGGATTAATTCAGTTAGAAGAAAATGAGCGAGCGTTGGAATATGTTTTCCAAACGACACAGAAGCAGGCGTCCTTAACAAGGTTCATGATGCAACGAATTAAAAGTTATAGTATTGCAGGTTTGCTTATTAGCAAGATACGTAGAGGTGAAGAGCTAGGAATTGATGTTAGAGTGGACGGTCAAACGTCAATAAAAGCATTTCCAACTGTGTTTAACAATCATGATATGGTGCTCATACTAGGGAATTTAATTGAAAACGCAATTGACGCATGTGCTATATCAGAGATAAAGCAAAAAAGGATTAATATCACAATTTATCAAAATGAAACGGATTGTATGATAAAAATCATTGATAATGGAATTGGTATCGTTGATACGGATCGAATTTTTGAAAAGGGCTATACGACCAAAGGGAAATCCGGATCAGGAATTGGCCTATATTTAATACAGCAAATGATATCCAAGGCAGAAGGGACTATATCAGTTGATTCAGTATTACATCAGGGGACACAAATTATTATAACGATTCCAATGATGTTGAGAAAGGAAGGGTTCCGTGATAAGAGATTCAGAAGTGAAAGTATTGCTGATTGAGGACGACCCTATGGTACAAGAAGTCAATAAAAGAATGGTAGAAAGGGTAGAGGGCTTTCACGTTATTGCAATAGCCGAAAACGGGAAGCAAGGCTTGGAATTATGTCAATACAACAATCCCGATCTCGTTCTGCTGGATATCTATATGCCTGAACAAGATGGTATCGCAGCACTTAAAGCGTTAAGGGAGTTAGAGTTGGATTTGGAGGTGATTATCATTTCCGCAGCTAATGAAATGAATATGGTTCGTAATATGCTACATCACGGAGCTCTCGATTATATTATTAAACCATTCAAATTTGATCGTCTTGTTCTGGCACTGACTAAGTATAATCGTTATCGTCGCCAATTTAATGCAAGTGAAAAGGTAGATCAGCAAACGATTGATGTCTTAATGATGCAGAATGAACAGAATAGTAGACAAGGACATTTGCTGCCTAAAGGCTTAAATAAACAAACATTGAATCAAGTAATTGAATTTTTAGGCTCCCAGAATGAGCCTGCTTCAGCAGATAAAGCAGCTGAAAGTATAGGTATTGCACGGGTTACCGCAAGGAGATATTTGGATTACTTAGAGAAGATGGATCGCGTAGAGATTATCCTCCAGTATGGTGTGGTTGGTAGACCAGTTAATCGATACAAGCTTATTTAATGGCTATCTAAAAGACCAATATGAACAAAATGTACAATATGTTCATATTATTCTTAAAATAAAATGAAAGCGTTATCATATAGAAAAGGATTTTAAAGGAGGGTACTTGTTTTGAAAAAATACCTTGTGTTGATATGTATGTTTTCAATTATTATCGCTTTATCAGCTTGTGGAGAGGAAGAAGCAGCCGAACATTCGGAGGAAGTTAGTGGTGATGGTCAACCAATTGTTTTTGGGACTGGCGGTACTTCGGGAACGTACTACCCCATTGGCGGAGCATTAAAGCCTATTTTTGAAGAAAGTGATTATATTAATAATGTCACTGTCGAGTCTACTGGTGCTTCCGTAGCGAATATTCAGAATATGCAGGATGGGTTAAATCAGATGAGTATTATTATGAGTGATGTAGGTTACGATGCGCTTCAAGGAAAGGGACAGTTTGAAGGTAATCAAGTGGATGTGCAAGCAATGGCTGGTATGTATCAAAATGTTGTTCAAGTTGTCGCAACAGCGGACAGTGGAATCGAAGCAATCGAAGATTTGGAAGGAAAACGTGTTGGTGTTGGTAAAGTTGGTTCAGGAGTCGAGCAAAGCGCTAAAAAGGTATTAGAGGTACTTGGATTATCATACGATGATCTTTCCAAAGTAACGCATACTGGTTATGCGGATAGTGTACAGGAAATGAAAAACGGAAATTTAGATGCAGCATTCTTCACCTCTGGAGTACCGAATAGTAATATAACTGATTTAATGCAGCAAAACGAAGTAGCATTTGTAGAAATTAACGGTGAAATTGCAAAAAAACTAATGGAGGCGTATCCATTCTATAAAGAATTTACGATTCCAGCTAGAGATGAGGCGATGTATAACCTAGATCGAAAGGTAAATACGGTTGGTATTCAAAACATAATTACTGTTTCTCCAGAGCTTAGCGAAGATCTCGTATATGATTTGACGAAACGATATTACGATTATTTAGGAAGCGAAGAGGTATCTATAAGTGCATTAAAACAACTCGATCGGGATGACTTGGCCGAAGGTTTGGTAGTCCCAATCCATTCAGGTGCTAAAAAGTTTTATGAAGAACAGGGGATTTTAAAATAAGATGCTTCAATAAAAGGATGTCGCGACTTAAATGGATAGTGATAACGATTATAATGGTTGGGCTAGGTGTGTTGCTCGTACCAGTAAATGCAATACTTGTATCACAAGGAACAACCATCACCTATGCTTTTCTTCAAAATGATGATGTTTTTTCTTTACAGTGGATTCATTCTGTTGAAAAGGAAGCCTGGGTGGAAAACTTCATAGTTGATGATCAAATTATTTCATTAGATTCCACCAAATTTAAAACATTTGGTGCTGGAGTTCCTACATGGTCAGAGCATTCAACCGAAGTTCAAGATGGTTGGGTATATATGCAGATAGATAGAGTGATTGGTGCCGAGCTAGTGCTAAGGTCTTCGCTAATGAATGATTACCAGTTGATCTATCAAAAGAAAAGATACCCTTTGGAAGCAAGTAATATGGCTTATATAATAGAGGCTAAACAAGCGCCTCTCTTCTTCATTCTATGGACAACAGTAAAAGAAATGGTGGGATGATATATGAATGAAAAAGCAAATTTGGAGGGGTTTGAACGGGAAAGCAATGTACGTACACAATACCCATTAGTTATAGGCATCCTAATTACCGTGTTAGCAGCTGGATTAGGTTTGTTTCATCTTTATACGTCATATGCTGGTTCACTTGTAGATATCAAACAACGTAGTCTTCATTTATACACATTAATGGTGTTAGGTTTTTTATTATATCCTATAATGAAAAAAAGAAAGCACAACGGTATCCCCGTCTATGATTATCTGTTTGCGGGGATATCCCTCCTACTTGGTATTTATATGCTTGCATCTGCTAACCGAATTATTGAATCTGGTGGTCAAATTAACGATATAGATGTTTATGTCGGTATTGCTGTCCTTATTATATTATTTGAGATTACAAGAAGGGTGACGGGGTGGGGACTAACGTTACTCGCATTTGGATTTCTTGCTTATGGGTTTTACGTAAAGTTATCCATATATCCTGAGCTAACAGGTCCCATTATATTAAGTGTTTCGAAAGGAATTCTATCTCATTTAATCTACATCACAGAGGGAATCCTAGGGACAGCAATCGGAGTATCTGCTAGTTATATTATATTATTTATTATGTTTGGTGCATTTTTAAGTAAATCGGGAATGGGGCAGATGTTTAATGATCTGGCAATGGCGGTAGCTGGTCATACGAAGGGTGGACCAGCTAAGGTGGCTGTTCTGGCAAGCGGCTTTTTAGGTTCAATTAATGGTTCCGCTATCGCAAATGTAGTGACAACGGGTGCTTTTACGATTCCGTTAATGAAAAAAGTAGGATATCAGAAGAATTTTGCAGGGGCTGTCGAGTCTTCTGCTAGTGTTGGTGGGCAAATATTACCTCCAATAATGGGAGCAGCAGCCTTTATCATGGCTGAGAATCTAGGTATACCATATACAACAGTGATCTTAGCTGGAATTATTCCTGCATTATTATTTTATATTGGTATTTTACTCCAGGTCCATATTAGGGCTTCTAAGCTTGGTTTACGTGGATTAAATAAGAATGAGTTGCCAACTGTGAAGGAGGTATTAATCCAACGTGGTCATCTCCTGATTCCAATGGCTATCCTATTGTATTTGCTATTTACAGGGAAGACGCCATTCTACGCAGCGTTTTGGTCGATTGTATCAACGATTATTATTACAGGTACTGGAAGAATGTTACTTATCGGAATGGCAGTTTCTTTATTTCTTATATTTGAATCTCAGATAAGAGCACTCCTATCAGGGATAAGTATGCCGATGTTACGTGATAACTGGTTAGAGCTTGGGCTAATTGTCCTGATACCTTTAGTCATTAATCTTATACGTAAAAAGGCAAAGGTGAAAGCAGAGGAAATAGATGTTCGGGATTTTTTTGGGGCATTGGAAAAAGGTGTTCGTACAACCATTCCTGTGGCAGTTGCTTGTGGTGCGGTTGGCATTATTGTAGGTATAGCTTCTTTAACCGGTGTAGCGCTTGAGATTGCAAGCTCCATCGTAAGTGTCGGTGAAATGATTCAGAGTCCCCTTGTTCAGCTTTTAATCACAATAGCGTTAACGATGGTCGCGTCGATTATTTTAGGGATGGGATTACCAAGCATTCCAACCTATATTATTACAAGTACAATGGCAGCCCCAATATTACTACAATTACCATATTTTAGAGAATTAGCTGGAACAGATGAAACAGCTATTTTTGTTGCACATATGTTTGTGTTTTATTTTGGAATTTTTGCTAATATCACTCCGCCAGTTGCGTTAGCTGCCTTTGCAAGTTCAGGTATTAGCGGTGGTGATCCGATGCGTACAGGCATGCAAGCAATGAAACTAGCAATTGCTGGATTTATTGTACCATTTATGTTCGTCTTTTCTCGTGAAATGTTGATGATCGATGCTACGATTGGGAATCTACTACTTATTACGGTGACTTCACTAACAGGGGTTTTTCTTTTATCCGTAGCAGCTGAAGGCTTTTTGAAGGATGCACTTCCCTGGTATATCCGAGTGATGGCAACCTTAGGAGCATTGCTGCTCATCTATCCTGGTATTTGGACAGATATGGCAGGCATATTAGCTCTTATTTTAGTTCTATCCTCCAACTGGCGAAAAATAATAGAAAGAGAGAGAGAAAATCAGGTCGGTTAATAGAAATAAATGATAAAAAAGATGTTAATTATCCATGCAAAAGCATCGATATCAACATCTTTTTTAATAGTCTAGGAAATTATAAAATTAGCCGTGGATAAATAGGGGTGTGTTGAGACGCGTCCAGCTCCAGCATCCAGAAACGAGGCGACTCACGAATCGTATTACGATAAGTCATCATCGGCACATCGTAATTTCTTTATCTTAGTTGACTCGCCCCAGTCGCTACGTATCTAGTCGGGTGCTTATGCTTTTGTTATCCCACAAACAACTGGCAGTAATACCACCACTTATTGAAGTTTCATTTTATATTTACTCATGCTCACCATTTCGGTAAGCTTCATTTAAGCTTTTGTAATCCTATGATATAATAGATATTAGACTGATAAAGGAGGTGAATATAAGTGATGATAGAATTATTAAATGAAGTAGTTAATGATGTGTCGCCATTCTATCTATATATTAGTATATTACTTACGATTGTATCTACCTATCAATTCTTAACAATAGATGCGCGAAATATTATAGAAAATAATAATATTTTGACAAGGGAATATCATAATCTACGTGTACGGTTATTGCCAATGCAAGAATTATTTGGCGAATGTAGAGAGGTTATTGAATGGTTAATTAAAAAGACAAATCGAATAGCATCGCCTGATGATGATACAGACAACGAATCCTTCTCGTTCCAAGCAAATGAATTATCAAAACGAGGAGGACAACAATGGATCGTCAATTTATATTCACATTCCTTAAGAAATATAGTGTAATTAGTATTATTCTTGTAATCTTTTTAACGGGTTGCCAAGGTGATACTAGCGCTGCAGGTTTTTTTAGTTTTGAAAATCCCTTTTCGCAGCTTATCAAATATATTGCCATACTGTTTGGTGGCGACTATGGATTACCAATCATCGTTCTAACGTTGCTTATTCGTTTGCTTTTAATGCCATTATCTTTAAAACAAACGAAAAGTGCTGCAAAGACGAAAGAAAAGATGAGCGAAATGAAGCCTGACATGGATGCTATTACGGATAAGTATAAGGACAAAAAAGATGCAGAGTCGAAAGCAGAGATGCAAAAGGAAATGATGCAACTCTACCAGAAGCATCAATTTAACCCTTTAAGCTCATTGGGGTGTTTGCCGATGCTTATTCAATTTCCGATTATCATAGCGGTTTACTATGCGATTAGGAATTCGCCAGAAATTGCCGCACATTCATTTCTCTGGTTCGATTTAGGACAGGTTGATTTGATTCTACCATTTGTCGCAGCGGCTATTTACTTTATTCAATCGAGAGTATCGTTAACAGGGATGGACGAAAAACAGAGGAAGCAGATGGCGGTTATGTCGCTCTTATCGCCTGTTATGATAGGGTTTATTTCCTTTAATGCACCTGCTGCATTACCATTATATTGGACGGTTAGTGGACTGTTTTTAGTTCTTCAAACATTGTTAGCAAAAAGATTGTACTATCCGAAAATCCAACATTAAATAGCGTTGACATCCGAATGTATCCTATTTATAATTACTCGAGTGGAATGGATAGTAGAAAACATTCCGTGCGGGAGAGGTTCTTAGCTTTAACCCTCTATAAAAAACTAAGGACAAATGATGTAATAAAAAGTCATGTGCCTTAGGCCATGGCTTTTTGTTTGTCTAGAGAATTACAAAATTAGCCGATGTGGATAAATATGGGCGTGTTGAGCTCCAGCACCCAGAAACGAGGCTACTTCACGAATTGCCCTACGACAAGTCACCATCGGCTCGCAAAGCACACCGTGATTCCTTTATATCCGTTGACTCGCTCCGGTCGCTAGGTTTCAAATCGGCGCTTGCACTTGTTCGTTTTGGTGAATTATATTAAATGCTTTGTTTCTAAATGGAGTATTAAGTAGGTACGCACTTGTTTTAGCGAAAGAATATTTAAAAGGAGGCTTCGCGATGGCTAGTAGAAGTAATGATGAGTTAACTGGTGTAACACAGCTAGGAAGTCAAGGAACGATGTATGCTTTTGACTACACACCGGACGTACTGGAGGTTTTTGATAACAAGCACCCGGGTCGTGATTATTTTGTTAAATTTAATTGCCCTGAGTTTACCACGCTTTGTCCTAAAACAAATCAGCCTGACTTTGGGACGGTGTATATTAGCTATATACCAGATAAAAAAATGGTTGAGAGTAAGTCACTAAAGCTTTATTTGTTCAGTTTTCGTAATCATGGTGACTTCCATGAAGATAGTATAAATATTATTATGAATGACTTGATTGATTTAATGGCACCCCGTTATATTGAGGTCTGGGGAAAGTTTACACCGCGTGGAGGGATCTCCATAGATCCCTACTGTAATTATGGTAAAGCGGGTACTAAATTTGAGAAGATGGCAGATCAAAGACTAATGAATCATGATCTATACCCAGAAAATATAGATAATCGTTAAAAAGTAGAGGGTTAGGTTTAGGTCTCTTCCTTTATAATCTCGTTTGCAGCACAGACTACAGATTTACAACGTAGTGAAGATTAGGACGTGCTGGCATATTAATGGACAAGGAAGAGGAGTTTTATGTTTATCTATCTTAATGCGTTATTTGTTGGGCTTTTATTACTATCAAATATATTAGCTGTTAAACTGTTTCAAATAGGAGAATTTATTTTGCCTGGGGCTGCGATTGTATATGTCGTGACCTATTTGCTTACAGATGTGATTGGAGAAGTATATGGAAAGAATACAGCTAGAAAAACGGTTCAGGCAGGATTTATAACCCAGTTGCTTGCGGTGTTTTTCATATTTATTGTTGTTCATTTACCTGCTGCACCAGCATTTGGTCTACAATCAGAATTCGAACAAATACTAGGTGGTAGCTTTCGTGTTATTGCAGCTAGCTTGCTCTCTTATATAGCAAGTCAACACCTTGATGTAAGTATTTTTCATCGTCTTCGTGCAAGCCATGGTGAGAAGAAGCTATGGATACGAAATAATGTCTCAACGATGACAAGTCAACTTATTGACACAAGTCTGTTTATAACCATCGCATTCTGGGGAATCGTGCCGCTACGAGTTCTATTAGGTATGATAGTCACCCAATATATATTTAAACTAATCATTGCAATAATAGATACGCCGTTTGCTTATTTGTTGGTTAAATGGGCGAGGAAGCTTGAGGCAAAATAATAAAGTAACTTTTAATTGTTTATAGGATTTTATTTATTGTAAAGATAATCAAAGATTTATAAACTGCCAATTCCATTGACTTTGCTGAAGAATGAAAGCAAAACATTAGATTAAAACCAGTTATATTGATAGGATCTCCTACTTCAGGTTCCTATCTTTATGGCCGGTTTTTAATTTTCATGAATATATGAAAGGAAGGGTTGCGTATGCATCATTAAGTAGGCAACTTTATAAAAAAGAGATTCGTATAAGGTAATAATTCTGAATAATTAGTTAATATAATGGTGATGTAATTACAAATTGAGGAGGGGAAATGGATGGATGAATCGGATAAGCTATTAAAGATTCTTGGTAATAAAGATGTGCTTGCACTTGCTTTTGGAGCAATGATTGGCTGGGGATGGGTCGTTACGTCTGGATTATGGATTACAGAAGCTGGCTCCATGGGAGCGATGCTAGCCTTTGCTATTGGAGGGCTACTTGTTGTCTTAGTTGGATTAACTTATGCCGAGTTGTCCTCAGCGCTGCCATTGGTTGGAGGAGAGCATGTATATACGTATAAGGCAATGGGCAGAGTAGCATCGTTTATTGCTACATGGGCCATTATTCTTGGTTATGTGTCTGTTGTCGCATTTGAAGCTGTTGCATTTCCTACAGTTTTCGAGTATGTCATACCTGGTTACAGCCAGGGGTACTTATATACGATAGCTGGCTGGGATGTAACAGTAACCTGGGCAGGTATAGGAATTCTTGGTTCGTTATTGATTGCTTGGATTAATTATCGAGGTATTAAGCTAACAACAGTTATTTCCTTTATATTAACATTAGTAATTTTAATAGCAGGTCTTATGTTAATAACAGGTAGCACATTTGGCGGGAATATAGCAAATATGAAGCCGTTAGTTGAAACTGGTGTAGCAGGTTTATTAACAGTTATCATTATGACACCATTTATGTTTGTTGGATTTGATGTCATTCCGCAAGCGGCGGAAGAGATTAATTTACCACAAAAGAAGATTGGTCAGTTATTAATTGTGTCAGTAGTACTCGCTGTTATTTGGTATATTGCCATTATTTTTGGGGTATCACGAATTTTAGATGCTTCTGAGCTTATGGCGTCCAACTTAGTTACCGCTGATGCAATGGCAAAAGCATTTGGCAATAGTAAATTAATGGGGAATTTTCTTGTGCTTGGAGGGATTGGTGGGATTTTAACAAGCTGGATTGGGTTTTATGTAGGTGGTAGTCGCGCTATTTTCGCTTTAGCAAATGCAGGTATGTTACCAAAGTCACTTGGAGAGTTACATCCTAAATATAAAACGCCCCATAAAGCTATTCTATTAATTGCTGTATTATCTACAGCAGCTCCTTTACTTGGTCGGCCTGCTTTAGTATGGCTAGTTGATGCTGGTGGCTTAGGACTTGTAGTAGCGTGGTTAATGGTAGCAGTATCTTTTATTATTTTGCGCAGAACAGCTCCTAATATGAAACGTCCTTTTAAACTTCCTGGAGGGACTACAATAGGGTGGATAGCTGTATTAATGTCCGGAGGAGTTATGACCCTTTATTTGCCAGGTATGCCATCTGCTTTAATTTGGCCATATGAATGGATCATTGTAGGGATATGGATATTATTGGGCATTATACTTTATAACTACTCCATGGCCAAATATGGTAAAGGATATGCCGACGAGCACATGAAAAAAGAAATAAATCGGGTAGCGTAGAAGCAGAATGGAAATGAGAAAGAAGAAAGCTGTTACTAAAAAAATTTTAGTAGCAGTTTTGTTATAGTTATAGTCTAGGAAATTATAAAATTTGAGCCTGTATATAAATATAGGCGCGTTGAGAAGCATCCAGCTCCAGTGCCCAGAAACGAGGCGACTTCACGAATTGCCCTAACCTAAGTCATTATCAGCTCACAAGCTCATCGTGATTCCTTTATTTCCGGTGACTCGTTCCTGTAGCTACGTTTTTATTCGGGCGCTTGCGCTTTTGTTCAAAGTTAAGAAAGTATAAAATCAGTGCAATGACTGCGTTAAGCCAAGTAGTTATTTTGAAATGTTTGATG
>NZ_BAAACY010000144.1:0-12082 GCF_039521925.1 Virgibacillus salarius
TTTGAATGATATAAAGTAAACGGGAGAAAAACGGAGTAATTCTGAGATAATTTTAATTTATAGAGGGAGGAATATTATGGATTACTTGCAATGGTTTGTGGATCTTGGAGCTAGCGTTATGCTACCAATCATTATCTTTGTTTTTGCGTTGGTTTTAGGCTCTAAGCCAGGAAAAGCATTTCGCTCTGGATTAACAGTAGGTATCGGTTTTATTGGTTTAAACCTAGTAATTGGACTATTAACGGATAGTTTAGGACCAGCTGCACAGTCCATGGTTGACAACTTTGGCTTCCAACTAAATACCATTGATGTTGGTTGGCCTGCTGCTGCTGCTATTTCATATGGTACTGCTTTAGGTAGTTTAGCAATCCCACTTGGTATTGCAGCAAATGTGATACTACTTGGTATTGGTTTAACAAGAACGTTAAATGTTGATGTTTGGGATTACTGGCATTGTGCATTCACTGGATCTTTAGTTTATGCACTTACGGGAGATTTTGGATTAGGTATCTTTACGATTATCGTTCACATTCTATTGATCTTTTTCTTAGGAGATATACTTGCAAAATATATTGAGAAATTTTATGGTTTTAAAAATATTACTTTCCCTCATGGGGCATCTGCACCGTCATTTTTAGTTGCATTACCTTTTAACTGGTTATTTGATAGAATTCCGGGATTTAATAAATTAGAAGCAAATCCAGAATCTATCCAAAAAAGAATGGGAATCTTCGGAGATTCAACTGTAATGGGTGTTTTAATCGGTATAGTTATCGGTATTTTAGCAGGTTACAATGTTTCGGAAGTATTACAGCTATCTGTACAAACCGGAGCTGTCATGATGTTAATGCCAAGAATGGTTGCATTACTAATGGAGGGATTATCACCAGTGTCTGAGGCTGCGGGGAACTTTGTTAAAAAACGTTTCCCAGGAAGAGACTTATATATCGGTATGGATAGTGCGTTATCTGTAGGTCATCCTGCTGTATTATCTGCATCATTGATCATTGTTCCAGTTACACTGTTCTTAGCAGTATTTTTACCAGGTAACACCGTATTGCCATTTGGTGACTTGGCAACAATTCCTTTCTTAATCTGTTTAATGGTTCCTATTTTTAAAGGGAACATCGTTCGTACAGTAATTGCTGGTTCTGTTTATATTGCTGTTGGTTTATATATTGCTACTTGGGTAGCACCGCTATTTACAAATTCAGCAGTTGCTGCCAACTTTGATATGGGAGGAAACACAAGTATCTCTGCACTTGTAGATGGTGCCGTTTGGACAACATTTGTTTTCGTCTGGTTACCTAAAGTATTTAGCTGGTATGGTATTGGTGCATTAGGCTTAGTTATTCTTTTAGGATTAATCTATGTGAATAAAATCAAACCGAAGCAAAAACTAAAATCCTCTAATGAAGGAGTGGCATAGTGTGTACTCTGAATTACGTGAAGAAATTTGTCAGGCAAACAAAAAGCTTAAGGATAATGGCTTAGTACGATGGACGAGCGGGAATGTTAGTTATCGTATTCCTGGTATTAATCGAGTAATTATAAAACCTAGTGGTGTAGATTTTGATGACTTGACTGCTGCAAGTATGGTTATAGTCAACTTAGCTGGAGAGGTAATTGAAGGGGATCTTAAACCATCCGTAGATACAGAAAGCCATTTATATGTTTATAAACATATGGAAAATATCCATAGTGTAATTCATACGCATTCTCCTTTTGCAACAAGCTTTGCTATAAGAGGAAGAGACCTTCCTAGTTATACAACAACTGCTGCTAACATTTTTAAACATCGTGTTCCATGTTCTGGGTTTGCTTCTATAGGAGGTGAAGAGATTGGTAGAGAAATTGTTCAAAACATCGGAGAATCACCAGCAATATTATTGAAGAACCATGGGGTTTTTACTATTGGTGAGTCTATTGACAAAGCATTAAAGGCTGCGGTTATATTAGAAGAGACTGCTGAATATGCTTTTTATGCATTATTACAAGAACCGAATATCGATCCTCTATCAAGTGAAATCATAGAGCAATGTAATGATTTTTATCTAACATCTTATGGACAATAATAAAAGATAAACTGGAGGTATTCATGATGAAAAAACTTTTAATTATGTGTGGTACCGGTATTGCAACGTCAACTGTCGTAACTGGAAAGGTGAAAGAATGGCTTAAAGACAATAATCTAGATGATAAAGTTTCTCTACATCAGTCTAAAATAAGCGATGAACTAGGAAGAATTGATGATTATGATGTAATAATTTCCACTACACTTGTACCAGAAAACGTTAAAGAAAAAGTTATAGATGGAGTACCATTATTAACGGGAATGGGTATCGACGAAATGTATGATAAAGTCCTTCAGAAATTAAATAGTTAAGATAATAATAAACTTTCGTTAATCCTTAACGGAAGTTTATTTCGTGTTAAGCAAGTATTGTCTTGTATTTACTAGTAGTTTAGCTAAATCGTAGTTAGTAGTAGATAGAGAATGTACCGTAATTTTTGTTTATAAATCTGGAGAAAGATATCACTTAACAGCAAGGAGGGATCCGCTACAGTGTAGCCTATGGAATAGGCTTTATTTTAATTTAGG
Organism: Virgibacillus salarius; assembly: GCF_039521925.1. Lineage (NCBI taxonomy): Bacteria > Bacillati > Bacillota > Bacilli > Caryophanales > Bacillaceae > Virgibacillus > Virgibacillus salarius. Next base: position 2,603 of record NZ_BAAACY010000144.1, read on the forward strand.
AAATGAAGAAAATTATAAATTTTAACCATGTGAATAAATATGGGCGTGTTGAGCCACGTTCAATTCCAGCGCCTAAACTAGACGACTTCACGCATCTTTCTAAGATAAGTCATTATTGGCTCGTAAGCACATCGTGATTCCTTTATCTCTATTGACTCGCTCCAGTCGCTACATTTCTAATCGAGCGATTGTGGCTTTGTTCCATCATTGTTTGTGGGGAAGTATACCAACCACCATTTCAAAATTTGTTCTTTTTATATTAATAGAAACAAAGCAGATAAACCTAAGCTTTCACTACTAATAATTAAAAAATTAATGATATCGCATTAAAACCCTTGACGCAAGCAGTTAAACATACTATGATTATTACAAATGTAACCATAAAGAACATTTGTAAAAAATAGGGGTGAATGAAATTGAAATTGACAGAAGAGAAGTTATTAGCTCCAAAGATTAGTAACGAAAAGTTAGTAGGTTTGTATAAACAAATGTGGCTCATTCGTTATTTTGACGAAAAAGTAGATGAGTTTTTTGCCAAAGGCATGATTCATGGTACCACCCATTTAGCTGTGGGACAGGAGGCAAGTGCATCCGGAGTCTGTGCATTATTAGATATTGATGATAAAATCACGAGCACACACAGAGGACACGGGCATTGTATTGCTAAAGGTGCAACAGCTGACAAAATGATGGCAGAGTTGTTTGGTCGTACAACTGGTTATTGTAAAGGTAAAGGTGGATCCATGCACATCGCGGATGTTGACATGGGGAACTTAGGAGCAAACGGAATTGTTGCAGGTGGTATTCCTTTGGCTGTAGGTTCTGCTTTAACTGCTAAAATGAAGAATCTGAATTATGTAACCGTTTGCTTTTTTGGTGATGGAGCCACGAACGAAGGAAGCTTCCATGAAGCAGTAAATCTAGCTTCTATCTGGGATTTACCCGTTATTTTTGTTTGTGAAAATAATCAATATGGAATGTCAGGGTCTGTTAAAGAAATGATCAATGTGGACGACATTGCAACACGAGCAAAGGCTTATGGCATTCCTGGTGTTGTTGCTGATGGAAATGACATTATAGAAATAATGAATGTTACAGATGATGCGATCAAACGTGCTCGTCGTGGTGATGGTCCAACTCTTATCGAAGCCAAAACATATCGCTGGAAAGGTCATTCGAAGAGTGATGCGAAGAAATATCGTACACGTGAAGAGGAAAAAGAATGGCGTGCGAAAGATCCAATCAAACGATACAAGCAAGTTTTAATTGATGCTGGTTTATTTACGGAAGAAACAGCAGAAGAACTTCGTTTAGCTGCGAAGAAAGAAATAGAAGATGCAGTTAAGTTTTCAGAAGAAAGTCCGATGCCAACTTTAGATGACTTGTTAACAGACGTTTATGCATAGGAGGGAAAATCAAATGAGAGAGATAACTTATTTAGAGGCAGTACGTGAAGCAATGAGTCTAGAAATGCGTAAAAATAAGGATGTATTTATTTTAGGGGAGGATATCGGTGTTTATGGTGGAGCGTTCGGTGTTACACGCGGCATGATAGAGGAATTTGGCCCAGAGCGTGTTCGTAACACTCCAATTAGCGAAGCAGGTATCGCTGGTGCTGCAGTAGGTTCAGCACTAACTGGTATGCGACCAATTCTTGAATTACAATTCTCAGATTTTATTACGATAGCATTAGATCAAATTGTTAACCAAGCGGCGAAAATTCGTTATATGTATGGTGGAAAAGGAAAGGTCCCAATGGTAGTGAGGACTCCAAGTGGCTCTGGAACAGGTGCTGCTGCACAGCATTCTCAAAGCTTAGAAGCATGGGTAACGCATATTCCAGGGCTTAAAGTGGTTCAACCTTCTACTGCCTATGATGCAAAAGGATTACTGAAGGCCGCAATGGATGATGACAATCCTGTTATTTTTTATGAACATAAATTATTATACAAAACTTCTTCAGATGTGCCTGAAGAAGCATATAGTCTGCCATTAGGTAAAGCGGATGTTAAACGAGAAGGTTCTGATGTCACTATTGTCGCAACAGCAATCATGGTACACCGTGCACTAGAAGCAGCAGCAGAACTTGAAAAAGAAGGAATCAGTATAGAGGTGATTGACCCTTGTACTTTAGTACCGTTAGATGAAGAAACCATTATTAAATCGGTAGTGAAAACAGGACGTGTGGTTGTGGTTCACGAAGCGGTTAAACGAGGTGGATACGGTGGTGAAATCGCTAGTATGATTGCAGAAAGTGAAGCGTTCGATTATCTTGATGCTCCGATTAAACGTCTGGGTGGAGCACCGTCTCCTGTGCCATATCATCCAGATCTTGAAAAAGCACATGCTCCACAAGTATCGAATATTATTCAAGCTGCAAAAGAAACTTTAAACAAGGTTTAAGGGGGGGTATCATGGCGAAAGAGGTTTTTATGCCAAAATTAAGTAGTACGATGGCAGTTGGTACCGTACTTCAATGGTTCAAAGAAGAAGGGGATTCGGTTGAAGTCGGTGAACCACTTTTTGAAATCATGACAGACAAGATTAATATAGAAGTTGAATCCTATGAAGAAGGAATTTTGTTGAAGCGATACTACGATGTAGATGATGAAGCTCCAGTTAATGCGGTTGTTGGATATATAGGTGAAGCTGGAGAAGAAGTTTCTGATACACCTCCGGAAGTTGTCGGTAGGGAGTCAGGAGAAGATGAAACGATGGATTCTTCGCCAACTAGGAATGATGCTGATTCAAATTCAGGTGTAACTGCTAAGGAAGAAATTGAAGAAGTGGTGGATAATGATAGGAGAGTGCGTGCGACACCTGCAGCTCGTCGCATAGCTCATGAAAATAATGTAGTGTTAAGCATGGTTTCCGGATCTGGTCCTAAAGGAAGAGTACATGAATTAGACGTTATGACATATGTGAATGGAAATAAAATATTTGTAACACCACTTGCAGAGAAAATTGCTAAGGGAAATGGTGTGAATCTCCGTCAGGTTACTGGAACGGGCCCACGTGGCAAGATTGAAAAAGCGGATGTCCTAGCGTTTGTTGAGTCTCAAGAAGCACGATCTAGCTCAAATACTCATGCCACAGGTGAGCGTGTAAAACTAAAAGGCTTACGTAAAGCGGTTGCGGATAAGATGATGGATAGTGTTCGTACGATTCCGCATGTAACCCTTACAAGTGACGTTGACATGACAAAAGCTATGGAATTGCGTAAGGCATTATTACCAATAATCGAACGTCAAACTGGATATCGTCTCTCGTATACAGAAATTATCATGAAGACGGTTGCGTATGTTCTTGAAAATCATCCTAAAGTAAATGCTTCAGTAGTTGGTGACGAAATCGTGATGAACAATGAAGTGAACATTGGTTTAGCAGTTGCTGTAAAGAATGGATTGATTGTTCCTTCTGTGAAACAAGCTAACCAAAAAGGATTAACTGAGCTTACAGAAACAAGTAAGACGTTAGGAGCTAAAGCTAGAGATAACAGGTTAACTCCTGATGAAATGAGAGGAAGTACCTTCACGATTAGTAATCTAGGAATGTATGCAGTTGATGGATTCACCCCCATCATCAACCCACCAGAAACAGCGATTTTAGGAGTTGGTAGAATTGTAGAGAAGCCTGTAGTAGCTAATGGTTCAGTTGTGATTCTTCCAATGATGGTTCTAAGTCTATCATTTGATCATCGGGCAATTGATGGTGCTCCGGCTGCGGCATTCTTAACGGAGCTAAAGGAATCTTTAGAAGATCCATATAGCCTATTGGTTTAGGAGGAAACGACATGAAAAAATTTGACTTGGTTATTGTCGGTGGTGGTCCTGGTGGTTATGTTGCTGCTATTCGTGCAGCTAACGCAGGTCTTTCTGTTGCTCTTATTGAGGGAAGAGACCTTGGTGGTACGTGCCTAAACCGTGGATGTATCCCATCAAAGACATTCTTAAAACATGCAGAAGCATTCAATCAAATTAAAAACGCTAGTTGCTACGGTATTACCGTTAATGATTTTTCTTTCTCCATGGAAGAGATGGTGAGCCGTAAGAATAAAGTTGTAAAACAATTATGCAGTGGAATTAAAGGACTACTGAGTCAGAATAAGATTACCTTTTATCAAGGTTTTGGTACGGTACGCGATGATAAAACTATTTCGGTAGATATAGGTAAAGGTACGGAGAGTCTCCAAGCAAGCAATGTTATTTTGGCAACTGGTTCTCAACCATTTGTTCCTGAAATACCAAGATTAGATAAAATAAACTATTATACGAGCGATACTATTTTTGATATTGAAGAAGTTCCTTCCCATATGGTTATTGTTGGTGGAGGAGTAATCGGCCTAGAGCTAGCTTGTGTGTTTAATAGTTTAGGCACAAAGGTTGATCTGGTAGAAATGGCCGATAGAATAATACCTACTGAAGACCCCGATGCTACCGCATTCTTGACAAAACAGGTGGTTGCAAAGGGAATAACAATCCATACGAATACTAAAATCACAGGTTTTAAAGACGTTCATCCTACTGTGGTTGAAATGGAGAAAAACGGAGAAAAGGTTGGGCTTGAAACGAATAGTGTACTCCTATCAGTTGGCCGTGTACCGAATGTAATCGGTTTAGATGAATTGTCCGTTGAATTTGATGGCCGATTTGTTAAAGTCGATAAAAACTTAAGAACTTCTGTTAGTGGAATATATGCAGTTGGTGACTTAATTGGCGGATATCAGTTAGCTCACGCAGCTAGTCAAGAAGGAATATATGCTGTTAATCATATTCTGGGAATTACACATAAAAAAGACTTACCGATGCCTCGATGTATTTATACATTTCCTGAAGTTGCTAGCGTAGGGATGACCGAACTAGAAGCAAAGAAGGCTGGATATAAGGTTAAAACTCAGAAAGTTGATTTAGCTGCAAATGGAAAAGCGATTGCTGCAGGAGAAAACAGTGGATTTATGAAGATTATTGCTGATGAGAAGTATGGTGAAATTCTTGGGGTAGTTATGGTTGGAGCACATGTAACCGAAATGATTAGCCAAGCTACATCGTTCATACATTTAGAAGGAACTGTGGAAGAAATGGAGTCCATGATCCACCCACATCCAACTGTATCTGAAGCACTATTCGAAAGTGCAGCAGCTTGGTTAGGGAAAGGAATACATTATAGTTGATTGAACATAACCCAGGCAGAAATTTGCTTGGGTTAGTTTTTCTATGTGCGCCGTCCTAATAGGGTGAAGTTTCGCTGATAATGGTATTCCACTCTTAGTTCCTTCAGAATAAAAGTGATAATCCTGGTATAATCAGGAATTCTCTTAAACGTTTTAACTGGAATTTTTCTTAATCTAATTATTGTACCTTTAATACATCTCCTTGTAAGACTATGATGTAGATTACATAAATTTTTTATAAACTTTTCTATAAATCAGCTCACTAACATAATTAATTAACACTATAAGTAGAAGGTATACAAATTATTAATGCTGATGATGTAACTTAGGTATAAAAACTACGATTTGACTTTTGATTTGAAATATTAAACTGGTATAATCTACATAAAAATAAGGAAGTAGGTGATATTAATGATTGTACACAAAAGAGAAGTACTCCATGTAATTTCCAAAAACAGCTAAAAATTACATGGAGGTATGAACAATGAAAGAGAGCGACTACGATAATGAAAACATTTTTGAAAAATACAGCCAAATGGATCGGAGCAAAAGAGGGCTAGAGGGAGCGGGTGAGTGGCAAACCTTAAAGAAATTACTTCCTGATTTTCAAGGAAAGAAAGTCTTAGATTTAGGATGTGGTTATGGTTGGCATTGCATCTATGCTTTAGAACAAGGAGCAAGTTCTGTAGTAGGGGTAGATTTGTCTGAAAAAATGTTGGAGGTTGCTAAAAAACAAACAACATCCAAAAAAGTAGAGTATATCCATTCAGACATTGAAGATATATCTTTTGCGGAAAATACCTTCGACATTGTTCTAAGTTCGCTAACTTTACATTATATTGAATCTTTTTCTGATATAGCTAAAAATGTTCATCGTTACTTAAAAGGTGATGGGGTTTTTGTTTATTCAGTGGAACATCCTATTTTTACTTCTGATGGGAATCAAGACTGGATTTATAGTGAAGATGGTTCCATTGCTCATTTTCCAGTAGATAACTATTTTTATGAAGGCAAGCGAGCGACGAATTTTTTAGGAGAAAATGTAACTAAATACCATAAAACATTAACCACGTATGTAGATGGTTTACTGAAGAATGGATTTCATATTAATCGAATCGTAGAGCCTATGCCTCCTGAAAACATGATAAATGTTCCAGGAATGAAAGACGAACTTCGTAGACCTATGATGTTGATTGTCTCCGCAACAAATGAAAAATAAGATTACTCACACTAACATTAAAGCTCATACTTATTATGGGTTCGCATATTTTGATAATGAACAAAAGCGCAAACTCCCGATTAGAAACGTAGCGACTGGAGCGAGTCAACGGAGATAAAGGAATCACGGTGAGCTTGCGAGCTGATGATGACTTATAGTAGGTGATTCATGAAGTCACATCGTTTCTAGGCGGTAGAGCTGGACGTGGCTCAACACGCCCATATTTATCCATATGGGCTAATTTTATAATTTCCGAGACTATTAGAAAGTAGTTAATGTCTATCATTATTAGTTAGGATGGTTAGACACTAACTACTCCTCACCTAAATTCCTAAACAAATAGGAAGGTTATTCTTTATTTTCACGAGATAAGATCACAATTGGAATGAGTATTAAGGAGAAAATCCCTCCAGCAAACGATAACGTTTCATAACTTGAACCAGCAACAACCATCCCTGACAAGGCTCCACCGGAAGCTCCAGCTAAAGCAATAAAAACATCCACTGTGCCTTGAGTCTTGGCACGAGTTGAAGCTTCTGTTGAATCAACAATCAGAGCTGTTCCACTAATTAATCCGAAATTCCATCCTAATCCAAGTAAAGAAAGAGCAACAATTAGAAGAAATACAGAATTACCTGGTGCTACCCCTGCTATAACACCCGAAAGGAGTAATGTAACTCCAGCAGAAATCGCCATGGCAGGACGACCAATCTTATCAACAAGAATTCCCGTAAAGAGGGAAGGAAGGTACATAGCTCCGATATGAAAGCCAATCACAAGTCCGATGGCACTTAAATTGTGGTCATGATTTCCCATATGAACGGGAGTCATTGTCATAATTGCAAGCATTACAATTTGACTTAGTACCATAATGGTAGCACCAACTGTAATTCCTTTTTTATTTATTTTTTTCTTCTCAATAGGTTCCGAATTTTGCTTATTCGTATTTATTTGTAACGCTATAATAAATGGATCAGGACGTAAAAAAGCGAAAAGCACAAGACCTGCCAATATAAATGAGACTGCGGATAAGATAAACGGGCCAGCTAATTCTGGAATACCAAGAAAAACAGCAACATCCCCCATAATATCAACTAAATTCGGTCCCGCAACTGCACCAAATGTGGTGGCAACCATCGCTATACTTACAGCAGTGGCGCGCTGCTTGTTAGTTGCTAAGTCTGTCCCAGCATAGCGGGCTTGTAAATTAGTTGCAGTACCTGCCCCATATACGAGTAGAGAAATGAATAATAAAAATACACTATTTATGATGGCTGCAATTACAACACCTAATGCTCCAAGTCCGCCCGTTATAAAGCCTGACGCAAGCCCCATACGTCTTCCAAAACGATTTGAAAGTCTTCCTACTATTAATGCAGCTCCTGCCGATCCTAACGTAAATAAAGCAGCTGGTAACCCTGCAAATGAGTTGGTACCAAGCATTTGTTCTGCAAGTAACGCCCCAACTGTTATTCCAGCAGCTAATCCTGCTCCACCAAACATTTGAGAGATAACTACAATGATTAATGTGCGTTTATATAATTTTTTTTGGTTCTCTGGATTATCTAAACAACCTTGTGCCAATTCATTTAGTTTAGTAGACAAATGAAACACCTTCTTTCCAATTTTTATCTCATAAAAAGTCACAACCTTATCAGCCCATTCTACAAGCTCTACACAATCATTCATCGTAGAGATTGGGCAAGAAGTTGTTTCATCTAAAAATCTTAATTTCAAACATGTTCAACAAGCCAATAATTCGCCATCTAACTCTTCAAATTTATTCATTTGCTCTTTTACATTAAATTTCCCATGTTCCATGCTTTCACATTCAACGGCTTCACCCATTAAAAAGAACGTTATGATCTTTTGTTATTCAGTATTGGCAAACCTAAAAGCATTCCAGAATTTTTTTGATTCTTTTGTTTCTAAAATGATTCCTAATTTCATTTTAATTCCCCAGTTGATTTGTCTTGGAATTGATGCCAATCTTGAACGCTGTTTTCTAAACGATGGGCATTTATACCGTTATTCTTTAAAATTTCTACTGCTTCGACCGACATCAGGCAGTACTGCCCCCTACAATAAGCAACAACATCATAATTGGTTGGTAAAGAAGAGAGTTTTTCCCTTAATTCTTCAATTGGTATCGAAATAGCACCTGGAATATGAGCTTTTTCATATTCTTCTTTTGGTCGAACATCTAATAATACTACTTCACCTTTTTCCAGTCGCTCTTTAAGTTCTGAAAGAGTAATCCCATCCATACCAAGATGAGCATTTAAAAATTCTTCTTTTATTTGTTGTACCTGTACAAACTGTTTTTCTGACAAATTATGAAGAGAAGTTAAAAAGTTCGAAATGGCTACATCTGCTAATTCGTAGATTACGTAGTTCCCCTTTTTCTGAAACGTTACCAACCTGGAATTAGTAAGAGTTTGTAAATGTTGAGATACATTTGCCACAGACATAGTAGTTGCTTTTGATAATGCTTCCACCGACTTAGGACCTTGAGATAGTATGTCAAGAATTTCTAAGCGCTTTGGGCTCGAAAGACTTTTACCTATTCTTGCAAATTCTTGATACAATAAATTTTTTAGATTTCTTTCATTTAACAATTTAAATCACCTTCTTATCTATTCAACTATTTAATTGAATAATTGAATTATAATCGCCATGATTATTCTTTTCAACAATTATGCTCCGTTAGTTAAGAATTGGATTTAATTATTTTGGTGTCCAAGCGTCTTATGTATTAATTATGATAAAGTGAAACTTTAATCAGTTGGGAGTTTTGTTTATCCACCACGGATTGTTATTACCACAAGGGTATGACCTAAAGGCCTTTGAACCAATCGGACATTTATCCAAGATCTATTCGTCAACAGGTTAGGGTGTTAAAGTGTAGAAAGTGTTATTTACATCAAAAGGATTATCACACGTATGAAACACTGACTAAAACTATTATGCTTATATCCAATGTTATCACGAAAAAATATCAACAAAAACGACTAAATGGAAAAAGGGGCTGGGACATAACTAGCCCTTATGAAGTTAAAAAAGATTCCAGTTATCAAAAAATGATAGCTGG